>NZ_JASKYT010000081.1:0-23162 GCF_041028275.1 Streptomyces sp. PU-14G | reverse complement strand
CTGTGAGGACCGCCCCGTTCAGCTCGGCTCAGCGGTCCCCGCCCCGACGCCGGTGCCCGCTGGTCTGTGGCCCGCCCCGCGAGCAGCTTTCCCCGSGTGGCACCGAGCTCGGTGCCACCGGGGGAAAGCTGCTCGCGGGGCGGGCCACAGACCAGCGGGCACCGGCGTCGGGGCGGGGACCGCTGAGCCGAGCTGAACGGGGCGGTCCTCACAGAGCGGCGAACCGGGCGACGAGTTGCTCGGCCTGTGCGATCTCTTCCGTCAACGGGTGGTCCTCGGCGACCATCGGCAGCGACGCCGCAGCGATACGGAACGCCTCCGCCACCGGGGCGTGCGGCAGCTCCTCGGAGCGGAGCCGCAGCGCCCGTACGGCGGCCAGCAGTTCACACGCGAGCACGGTGCGGTAGGCGCCGATCGCGGCAGAGGTGCTGCGGGCCGCCTGCGTGGAGAAGCTGGCGTGGTCCTCCAGACCGCGGGAGATGACGGCCGTACCCAGCGTGACCGGCGCCGCCGCGTGCCGCAGCTGGCTGAGCGCGTCGTGGGCGACGTATTCGAGGATCATGATGCCGGAACTGCCGGGCGGCCCGGCGGCGAGGAACGGGGACAGCCCCGTCAGCTCCGGTTCGACCAGGTCGCCGAGGCGAGCCGCCGACAGCTCGGCGACATGGTGGAGTGCGGCCCGCAGGTGGTCGAGCGAGAGTGCCAGGTAGGCCGTGGAGAAATGTCCGTGGTGGTAGGCGTTCTCCGTGTCGATGTCGATGAACGGGTTCTCGGCGGCGGCGTTGAGGTCGGTGGTCAGCACGCGCTCCAGGGCGTCGACCGCGTCCAGCGCAGGCCCCTGTACCTGGGGAAACGCGCGCAGTCCGAAGGGGTCCTGCAGCCTGCGGCCGGTAGGGGGCTCCTCGTCGCCCCAGAGGACGCGGCGCATCTCGGCGGCGCTTTGCACGGACCCGGGGTGCGGCCGCTGCGCGTGGACGCGTGCGCTGAACGCCTCGGGTGAGCCGCCGAGCGCGCAGTAGGACAGCCCCGCGACGAGGTGGCTGGAGTAGAGCAACTCGCGTAGGTCGTGCCATGCCAGAACGGACTCCGCGAGGGTGGCGGCGTTGCTCGAGATGAACGCCAGTGCGTCGCCAGGGCTGATCGGCACGGGAGGGAGGGCGCCCACGGCCCAGGGGCGCCTTCCGGCGAGGGTGAGAGCGATCTCGGCCAGCGCGCTGAGGTCGCCCGTACCGATGGCACCGAGGGAGTGCACGTGCGGGAGGGCGCCGACGCGCAGCGCGTTCGCCAGGGCCTCCAGGAGGCGGGGGTGCACCCCGCTGCCGGCCGCGGCGAGTTGGTTGAGCCGGATCAACAGGGTCGAGCGGACGACGGGGTCCGAGGCCAACTCGCCCGTGCCGCCCGCGTGGCTGCTGAGGAGGCGCAGGCCGTGCTGGTCGGCAGAGTCGGGGTCGACGACGTCGTGCCGGTTCGCTCCGACGCCGGTCGTCCGCCCGTAGACGGCCCTCTTGGCGCCGATGTCCCGGGCCACCGCGTAGGCTTCGCGGGCCTTCTCGAGCGCCGCGTCGTCGAGCTTCGCCCATGCGCTCCGGCGTGCCACGCGGACGACGTCGGCACAGCGCAGGTGCCGACCGTCGATGCGGACAGGGCTGCTGTCGGTCATCACCCACCCCTTGACATAGATCTATTCACCTCTGAGGCTGCATGAAATCGTTCATTCATGGGGCTTGGCAAGTCTGAGGAGAAAGCCATGGAACACGTCCCCGAAGCCACCGGCACCCCGAAGCCGCTCGACACCCCCTGCCCGCCGGACGACACGGCCGTCTCCTCGCGGACACCGCCGACCCTCGACGACGCACCCCTGAACCGCTTCCACATCAAGATCACCGCGCTCACCTTCGGCGCGAACTTCTCCGACGGCTACCACCTGGGCATCATCGGCATCGCCCTGACACTGATCACACCGCAGATGGGACTCGGCGCGGCCTGGCAGGGCCTGCTCGGGGCCTCGGCGCTGATCGGCATCTTCGCGGGCAGCATCGTGCTCGGCTGGGCCGCCGACCGTTACGGAAGACAGCGGATCTACATGCTGGACTTCCTGCTCATCACGGTCGCCTCCGTGGCCCAGCTCTTCGTCACCGGCCCGACCGAACTGTTCGTGCTGCGCCTCCTGATCGGTTTCGGCATCGGCGCCGACTACGCGCTGGGCCCGACGCTGGTAGCGGAGTTCTGTCCGCGCCGCTACCGCGGCGGCCTCCTCGCCTCGCTCACCGCGATGTGGACGGTCGGCTACATCGCCGCCTACTTCCTCGGCAACTACCTGGTCGGCTTCGGCGGAGACAGTTGGCGGTGGCTGCTGGCCAGCAGCGCCCTCCCCGCGGTCTTCGTCCTCCTGATGCGCGTCGGCACCCCCGAGTCCCCCCGCTGGCTCGTCAGCAGGGGACGCGTCGACGAGGCCAAGGCCGTGGTCGCCAAGCACATCGGCTCCGGGATCGACATCTCCCCGCTCCTCACGCGAGCCCAGCCCGAGGAATCGCACGACTACCGCGAGCTGTTCCGCCGACGTCACCGCCGGAACACCCTCTTCGGTGTCCTCTACTACAACTGCCAGGTCATCCCGTACTTCGCCATCTACACGTTCCTGCCGACGGTCATGGCACGCCTGGGGCTCGCGGACGAGGAGTTCCTCAGCAACGGGATACTCAACGTCTTCCTGCTGCTGGGCGGCATCGGCGGGCTGTGGTTCGTGGCCCGGTTCACCCGCCGCGGGTTCCTCATCTCGTCGTTCGTCGTCATGTCCCTCGCGCTCGGGGTGATCGGTGTCTGGCCGAGCGCACCGACGCTGCTGCTGTTTCCCCTGTTCCTCGTCTTCACGTTCACCATGTCGGCCTCCTCCAACCTCGACCAGGTGTATCCCCCGGAGCTGTTTCCCACCGGGGTACGCAGTTCGGGGGTGGGGCTGCTGAACGGGCTGAGCCGGATCGGCTCCGCCGTGGGCACGTTCCTGCTGCCCGTCAGCCTCTCGACGTTCGGGTTCTCCACGTCGATGGTCGCGCTGACGGGCTTCCTCGTCCTCGGGGCTGTGGTGTCCGTGGCCTGGGCACCGGAGACCAGCGGACTGGAGCTGGACTGACTGCCGCCCGACCGGCACTGGTTGCCGCGCGACCGGCAGGGGTTGCCGCGCCCCCGGCACTGGTTGTCACGCCCCCGGCACTGGTTGCGGCGCCACCGGTACGGACACGGGTGCGCGCCTGCACCGGCGTGCGCGTACCGGATCGGTTGCCGCGTCCTCGGCACCGCACCGGTCGAGAGCAGGCGATAGGGGCCAGCCAACCCACGGTCGTCATACAGTCGGTCCCCATGGACACACGCCTTCCCTCCAGACGCGGGCTGCTGGGCATGGCAGCACTCGCCGGCGCCACCGCGCTCACCGGTTGCTCGACGCACGGTTCCGACGGGTCGAACGGCCGCGGAAAGGCGTCGCCCGCCCCCTCCACCACCGACCTGGCCCGTCTCGACGACGGCCCGCCCGCGGACCCGGCCGCGTCCGCCCGCTCGCGCGCGGACGCCTGGCGCTACACACACCTCGCGGACACCTGGGACGGCTCCTACAAGGCACTCGCCGTCACCTCCCGCGACGACGTGTGGGCACTCGGCGCTCGCGGCGGGCTGAAGGACGGCAAGGGGCCCGAGGCCCTGTTCCTGGACCACTGGGTCGGCGATCGATGGCGCAGCCACCCGCTGCCGGACGGCCTCACCCCGAAGGGCGCGCTCTGCGAGCTCGCCGCGAGCGGTCCGGACGATGTGTGGCTCGCCAATCGCCCGGCTCAGGGCATTCCCTCCGCACACCACTGGGACGGCCAGCAGTGGCGGACCCTGCCCGCCCCGCCGGCGACGACAGGCCAGATATCGGGGGGCGGCGCGGTCTACGGGTCCTGGCTCGCCGCCGTCGGCCCCCGCCTGTGGCTCTGCGTCGGCGGGAAGACGCTCCACTGGGACGGGGAACACTGGCGTGAGCCGGAACTCCCCTTCGAAGCCACGGCGATCACCGCCGCCCCTTCCGAGGATCCGCACGGCACGCCCCGGGTCTGGGTCGTGGGAACAGCGGACACCGACTGCGGCTCCGGCGAGTGCTACCCCCAGCCGGCGAGCGCCCGCTGGGCACATGACGGCTGGCAGCGGCTGGACACTCCGACCTACCGCTTCCCCGACCCCGTGCCGCCCGAGGCGAGCGCGTCCCTCGCCACCGTCGTCCACGACGCGGAGCGCGACCGCCTGTGGTCCCTCGGACGCAACGACTTCAATCACGGCGAGGTCGAAGAGGAACCCGAGTCGGAGACCATCGTGCTGACGGGCGACGGGGACAGCTGGACCAAACGCCGACTGCCCCGCATGAACCGCGCTGTCGCTACCGCCACCACCGTCCCCGACGGCACGGGCAGCGTGCTGCTGGACTCGCGGAACCGGCTCACGGAAGACGGGAAGGTCCGTCGCCTGGACAGCCCGGGAAGACTGCCAGAACCGCCAGGACCCCCCTCCGCTTCACCGGAGAAGCACGACTTCGGGCAGCCGATGGAGTGCGCCGTCCTGTGCCTGGTCCCCGGCACTCGTACGGTGCTCGCCGCGGGCGCGGTGCGCTTCTTCCCGCCCGGCACCAACGAGCAGCCGCTCCGCCCCATGCTGGCCCGCTACGACGCGGACGGGGACGCCTGAAGCGGACCGGGAGGGACGGCCGGTCGGTCGGTCGGTCGGCCGGCCGGCAGCCTCCAGGTTCCGCCGGATGCGCCCGGTGGTGACCGCAACTTCCGCGCAGACCCGCCTCAGGGCCCGTGAGGCGCCGGGAGGAGGGCGCTGAGCACCGTGCGAATGCCCAGCTCGGGGTCGAACTGCTCCTGAGGGAGCACCACCTGGTTGAAGATGAGCCCGTCGAGGTAGTCGAAGAGGACTTTGCAGTGTTCCAGCGGCTCGGGTGATCCCAGGCGCGCCAGCCACGTCGACGTCAGCTCGATCATCGATTCGCGCGCGCGGCCCAGCGGTTCGCGCACCGTGGGGCGGACGAGGCCTTCGAGCGCCAGCGCGTAGCGGGCGGTCGTCCGGTGCCGGGCGGGGCCGAGCATGTGCCGGACCGTGCGGGACAGGGCGTCGGCCAGCACCTGGGGACCGCCCTCCATCGGACCGGCCGCGAACTTCTTCCAATCTTGGGCATCGAGCGCCCTGAGGTGGTCGACGACGCCCGCGACCAGGAGCGTGCGGCTGCGGAAGTGGTTCGACGTGGTGCCGGCCGGGACCTCCGCCGCCTTGTCGACGGCCTGGTACGTCAGTCCGCGGAGGCCGCCGGTGCCCAACACCTGTACGGCCGCGTCCAGCACCTGGTCGCGCCTGCCCGCCATCTGTCCCCGCCCCTCCTTCGGTCCGCCGGGTGGTCTTCACCGTAGAGAACGCGCCACTACTACAAACATAGTAGCCTGTCGGCATGCCTGGAAAAGCGCTCATCGTGGGGGGCGGCATCGGAGGGCTCGCCGCCGCCGTTCAGTTGCAGGCGGGCGGCTGGGACGTCGAGGTCCGCGAACGCGCTCCCGCGCCGCCCGACACCGGCACCTCACTCGGCCTGTGGCCCGGCGCGCTGCGCGCGCTCGACCAACTCGGCCTCGGCCGGACCGTACGCCGTGCCGGCCGTCCGTCGGCGTACGGCTCGTTCGTGCGCGCCGACGGCGGTCTCATCGGCAACGTCGACATGGCCGCCCTGCGCCGCCGCACCGGCGACACCGTCCACGTGATCGCCCGTCCCCCGCTGCTGCGCACACTCGCCGCCGCGCTCGCCGACGGAGTCGTACGCTACGACTCAGCGGTGACCGACGTCCGCGAACTCACCGGCTACGACGTGGTCATCGCCGCCGACGGGCTGCGCAGCCGGACCCGCGCGACGCTCTTCGGTGACGCGTACCGCCCGCGCTACTCCGGCGTCACGGCCTGGCACGGCACCGCCGGTCTCGACACCGACGGGATGACCGAGACCTGGGGCCGGCGCGCCCGCTTCGGCGTCATACCGCGCGCGGGCGGCAGCACGAACTGGTTCGCCTGCGCCCCGGCCCCCGAACGCGCACGCGCACCCGCGCAGGGCGGCGAACTGGCCGCCCTGCAGGCGCGGTTCGGCGATTGGCACCCTGGCGTGCGCCGGGTGCTGGACCACCTGGCTAAGACCGGCGGCACGGACGTACGGCGCAACGACCTCTACGACCTGACAGCGCCCCTGCCCCGCTACGTCAACGGCCGCGTCGCGCTCATCGGGGACGCCGCCCACGCCATGACGCCCGACCTCGGCAGAGGCGCGTGCGAGGCGCTCGTCGACGGTGTCACCCTCGCCCGCCGACTCACCACACACGCGCGTGTCGAGGACGCCCTCGCCGCCTACGACACGGCCCGCCGGCGGCCCACCCAGCGGCTCGCACGCACCGCCCGGCTGATGAACCGCGCGGTGCACGCCCCGCTTGGCATCGATCCGGTGCGGAACGCGGCCATGCGGGCGTTCCTGACCTTCGGCAGACCACCGGCCTGACGTCGGCCGCTCGACCCGACGCCGGCCGCTCGGCCCAACGTCGGTCGCCAGGCCCGGCGTCGGTCGCCAGGCCCGGCGTCGGTCGCTAGGCCCGGCGTCGGTCGCTTCGGCCCGGCTCCCGACGCCGAGCCGGCAGCGGCTCCGGCACCGTCCGGTGCTGGAGCATGTCGACCGGTCGATAGCCTGTGCCCCATGAAGCGCGTGTGGGCTGTGCCGGTGTTGCTGGTGCTCTGCGGCTCAGTCGTCGCGACCGGGCCGGCCCTCCAGGGAAGTTTCGGCACAGCGGCAACTGCCCTGGCGATATGCGTGCTGCTCGCACTCGCCCACTCGCCTCTGCTCTTCCCCAGGTCGATCGGTCTGGCGGAGGCACAGCGCCGCAGCTCGGCCGACGGTCGCCCGGTCATCTTGTGGCGGCCGGGCTGCACGTACTGTCTGCGCATGCGCATACGGTTGGGCCGCAGCGCCCACCGGCTGCACTGGGTCGACATCTGGCGTGACCCGGCTGGAGCGGCAGAGGTACGCGCGGCCAACGACGGCAACGAGACCGTACCGACTGTCCTGGTCTCAGGCCGGCCGCACGTCAACCCCGACCCCGCATGGGTGCGCGCGCACCTCTCGCCCTCCGCGTGATCGGGCGCGACACCGTGTCGGGGGCCGGCAAGCACGAGGCGAGGTCATAGCCGGCACGTTTCCCGCTGCTCGTTCGCAGACAGGCGGCGGTCGACCGCCGGGCGGCGGCTGCTGATCCGGACCACGAGTGCGCAGAGGGCGAAGAAGGCGCCGAGAACGCAGGATCCGCCCCCTCCGGCAGGCGGCAGCTCTACGCGCTCACCCCGGCCGGACGTGACCTGTTCACCGTCATCGTTGCCCTGCGCCAATGGGGCGAACGTCATGTCTTCGCCTCCGACGAGCCCCACTCCGTCCTCGTCGACGAACGCGGTCTGCCGCTTCCGCAGCTCCGCCCGGTCAGCGCATGCGGCGACCCAGCCGACGTCGGCACGACCTCCGTACGAAGAGATCACTGACCGGCGCCGGTCACCTGGGGCGGCTGCGGCGTTCCCACACGGGAGTCAGCCCAGCATCAGGCGTGGCGTGACACGCCGGGCGGCAGCGTCCGGCGACGGCTCGGACACCCATCCAGGTCGCTGACCGGGACCCGGTGGAATGCGAGCGGCCACGTATCCTGCATTCCGGCTGGGAGCGCACGCGTTGACGGACAGGGCCGAGCCCGGCACGCGCGGAGCGGAGGGTGGCCGGATCCGGAGCGCTCGGTGTGCGGAGTGCCCTGCGGTAGGCCGCTGTTCAGCGGAGCCTGGCGCCGTACACGTGGTCGACGGCCATCGTCATGAGCACGCGCCGGTCGGAGACCATCGTGGAGCGGTACTCGTCCCAGTCCGGGTGTTCTCCGGCGGCGAGCCGGTAGTAGCGCACCAGCGCCTCGACCTCTGGACCGTGCGGATCCGTTCCCGGCCCGGTGAGCGTCACCGTGCCCTCGGCGGTGGCCCATCCCCAGCCGTCCGCGCTGGTGACCTCCAGGGCAGCGCGGGGGTCGCGCCGTAGGTTCGCCGTCTTGGCGCGCCCTTCGGTCATCGACACGTACAGGCGACCGGCCTCCCGGTCGTAGAACGGCTGCACGGGTGAGAGCTGAGGGCGGCCGTCCGACTTGATCGTGGCGAGGACGCCGAGTCGGCTCTCCGCGAGGAGTGTGTGCGGGTCGAACGCGGTGGTTGTCATGAAGGAGACCAAGGCACAGCCGGGCACGGCTATTCCCGCCCCCTCCGCGGGGCGCGGGAGTTTTCACCGGTTTCCCGCACGAGGAGACCCACGTGGCGGACAGCCGGATGGCCCGCCGGAATTCGATGTCCGCTCAGCCCGGCCCGCTGGGGAAGTGGGCCGCTGGGGAAGTGGGCCGGACCGGCCATGGATGCGGATCCAACCCGGAGCGTCAGAACCGGCGTTCGGGTCGGCGACCGGCCGCGGCGGATTCGGACGCCTCAGGAGGCGAGGCGGTCCAGCTCCTCACCGATCGCCCCGCGCACCGCGTCGTGCTGTGGCCCGAGCGCGTACTGCTGGTCGCTCCACCGCTCACGCGGGTACAGCCACACCGGCCGCCCCACGAGATCGGCCGGCTCCCAGTCGAACCGCGGCCACACGTGCGCGTGCAAGAACCCCTCGGTGTTACCCAGGATCTCCAGGTTGACCCGACGAAAGGCCGGATCCAGCCGCCTGGCAGCATGTTCGACGGCCTCGCCCAACATGTCCATGTCGGAGAGGAAGGCCAGGCGCCTGCTCTGCGGGAGCTCCGATAGCCGTTCCACCGAGGGATCGTCGACCAGGAGCACCGCGTACCCCGGCAGGAACTGGACGTCCCCGATCACCGCGAAACCAGCATTCATCTGCCGGAGCACCGCGGGGTTCTCGCCCCGGAGGGCACTGCCGATCCGGTCCTTCCGCCAGTCATCAGTCATGGCGGACGACCCTACCCAACGTCGAGCAGCACGCCAGGTGTCGCGCACACGACTGTGCCCTGCACCGGCGCTGAGCCGACAGGCGGCATCACCCCGCACTGCTCCACGTTGCCTTGTTGTCCCAGTAGCCGCGGATCTCCTCCAGGGAGCGGCCCTTGGTTTCGGGCGCCATGCGGTACAGGAAGACCAAGGCGAGCGCGGAGAGGAGTGCGAACGCGCCGAACGCGGTCGATCCGCCGAACGCCGCGAGGACGTTGGGGAAGGCGAAGGTGGCGATGAGGTTGGCGGCGAAGTCGGACAGGAGGAGTGCGCCGGCTCCGACGCTGCGCAGCCGGGCCGGGAACGCCTCGCCCGTGTAGACCCAGATCAGGGAGCCGATGCCGAAGTAGAAGCCGAGGTAGAACAGGCCGATGGCGGCGGTGGCCACATATCCGGTGCCGGTGGAGATGCGGTCCTGGGCGAAGACGAAGGCCATCACCGTGTGGCCCACCACCATGGCCGCCGTCCCCACGATCAGCGGCGGGCGCCGGCCCCAGCGGTCCACCACCGCCATCGACAGCACGACTCCGACAGCGGCGACGACCTGCACCAGCGTGGAGGCCAGAATGCTGTCCGCGCCGTCACCGAAGCCGGCCTTGGCGAAGATGGTCGGGCTGAAGTAGAGGATGGTGTTGTTGCCGGTGATCTGGACGGCGAACCCGAAGGCGATGACGAAGAAGGTGGGCCGCGCGTACCGCTTGGCGAAGATCTCCCGGAAGCGGCCGTGCTCGCTCTCCGCCAGGTCCGCCTCGATGGCGGTCAGCCGCGTTGTGGCGTCCGCGTCGGGATCGAGCCGCCGCAAGGTCTCCAGGGCTCGCTCCCGCATACCTCGCATGGCGTACCACCTGGGGCTGTCGGGGAAGCGCAGCAGGGCGAGGAAGACCACTCCGGCCGGGGCCGCGGCCAGGCCGAGTACCGCTTCCCAGGATTCGGTTCCGGAGAGCGCCCACGCCGTGAGCAGGGAGATGATCACGCCCGCGCAGGTGAAGAACTGGAAGGCGGTGCCCAGTCGGCCGCGGTTCTCCTCGGAGGCGAACTCGGAGATGAAGACGGGGGCGACGACGGTGGCCAGTCCCACGGTCACTCCGAGCAGGAGCCGCACCGCGGTCAGCCACCACAGCCCCAGCGGGAGGGCGCTCAGACCCGCGAAGGCCATGAAGCCGAAAGCCACGGCGAGCATCGCGCGGCGCCTGCCCAGTTCGTTGGCGACCCGGGGGCCGACCGCCGCGCCGACGAGGCTGCCGACCACGACGATCGAGGTGATCACCGATGTCCACAGGGTCGTCAGGTGGTAGTCGCTCTCCAGGAAGACCAACGCGCCCGAGATGGACCCGGTGTCGTATCCGTAGATGAGGCCGATGGCCGAGGCGACAACGGCGACCTTCGTGCCGAGGCTTCGCCGCTCGGGCGCCTGCGCCGTAAAAGCCTGCCGCTCCGGCCCGCCCGGGGATGAGGGTGGGTCCACCCCCCTCTGGGCCCCCACTGCCCGCTGTGCGCCGCTGCCCTCCTCGCCGATGGTGGTGCCCGCGCCAAGACCACCGGCCCCGGTGACCGGGCCGTGTTCCCCCGGGCCGCCGGCCGACCTGGTGCCCGCCATGTTCCACTCCTCCCTGTGCCGAGTAGATGCCGAGTAGGTGCCGAGTAGATGCCGACCTGTTCAGGCGGCGTGCGTGGCCGGCCGCACGGTCCTGCCTGTCGCCAGCGACTCGTGCACGGCCAGGACCACGTCGGTGACCGCCCGTCCGGCCCGCAGGCCGGGGCCGACAGGGCGGCCCTCGTTCAGGCAGGCGACGAAGTGCTGCACCATCCACGTGGGCGGCCCCTGCAGCCTCCCGTCGATCTCGTCTCCGAGGAGGCCGGGGAAGCGGAGGCCCTCCGGGGCCGCGTGCCGGACACTCTGCTCGTGGAGGTTCACCTGGACCGCGGAGCGGTCGCCGACGGCCTGCAGTTGGAAGTCGACGAGGGAGGGCATGCTGTCGGGCAGCACCCAGGTGGACGTCAGGTTGGCCGTGGTGCCGTCGTCGAAGGTGAGGAGCGCGTGGACGACGTCCCAGGTGTCCACGCCCCGGGCCGCGAGCTGTCCTCGGGAACCGCGTGCGTCCACCGAGGCGACCGTGCGGCCGTTCACCCACGTCGCCACATCGACGGTGTGACTCATCAGGAACCACGCGGGTGAGGAGCGTGCGGCCCAGGAGAGCATCCTGGTGGGGACGTACCAGGTGTTGCTGAGCAGAATGTTCTGGGTGAGCACCTGACCCAGCTCTCCGCCGGCGGCGACCTCCTGGAGCCGGCGCACGGCCGGGTTCCAGCGGTTCTCGAAGCCCACCATGCACTCCACCCCCGCTTTCCGCACGGCGGCTTCGATGGCGGCGGCGTCCTGGGCGGTGGTCGCAAGCGGCTTCTCGATCAGCAGGTGCAGGCCTCGCTCCGCCGCGTCCACCGCCGGGTCCCGGTGGGCGAAGTCGGGCGTCGCCACGATGACGGCGTCGAGGTCGACCTCCTCCAGCATGCGCCGGTGGTCGGTGTAGGCGGCGAAGCCGAAGGTGTCGGCCGTCTTGCGCGCGGTTTCCTGCGACAGGTCGCTCACCGCACGGACGTCGGCGCCGGGAAAGCCCTGGAGCGACTTCGCGTACATGTGGCCGCGTATGCCGCCGCCGATGATGCCGATCTTCTGCATGGGGACCTCGCCGTCAACTTGGGGCCGAGGCCTGCTGCTCCCGAGAGGGCGGCGGCTGTCGGCCCGGCCGATCAAGTAAGTTCACACTGCGTACTAACCTCGGCCACCGTCAAGGGGTACGGAAGACCGAATTCCACGCGTGCGCCGCGCCTCCGAGGCGTATGATCCCGAGAGATCCCAGCGCCCAGGGCATCTGTGGCAGAGTGAGCGAGCAAGTGAGCGAGTTGGCGTTGAGCGGCGAGGTTAGTACGCGAAACGTCGAAACTCGTCAGTCTCGACAGTCTCGTAAGTCTTGACAGTCTCGACAGTGAGGACCGCCGCTCCAGCAGGCGTTCCGGTCCTCGGGAAAGGCAGGCCGTGAACCGGGTCCGGATACTCCAGTCGCTCTACGACTTCGGTCCGCTCTCCCGTGCCGAACTGGCCCGGGTCACCGGCCTGTCCCGCAGCGCCCTGACGGTCATCGTCGAAGACCTCGTCCGTCAGGGGCTGCTCACGCAGGAGGCGGCGCGGCCCAGCAGCCCTGCCGGCGGAAAGCCCGCCCGCCCGCTGTGGTTCGCACCCGACTCGCCGCCCCTCGTCGGGGTCCACCTGTTGCCCGGCCGGGTGGAGGCGGCGCTGGTCAGCGCCGGTGGGAAGGTGCTCACCAAAGCCGAGCGCCTCTTCAGTCCGGAGCCGGACGCGAAAGCGGCCGTCGAGGCACTCGTGGCCGCGACGGCGGAGGTGACCGACGCGGCCTCGACCACCCCGTTGGGGGTGGGCGTCGCCGTGGGCGGGATGGTCGACTCGGACACCGGGACCGTGGTCAAGGTCGCCCTCGCGCCCGCGCTCGACGGCCTGCCCGTCGGACAGACGCTACGGGACCGGCTCGGCCTGCGCCTCGTGTGCGTCGACATGCACCCGCGTGCCCAGGCGCTGGGCGACCGGTGGTTCGGCCAAGGGCGCGGACGCAGTCACTTCGCGTCCGTCTACACCGGGGAAGCGCTCGGCGTCGGCCTCGTCGTCGGCGGTGACGTGCACCGCGGGCCGGCCGGGGCGGGCGGTGAGATCGGGCACAGCATCGTCCAGGTGAACGGGGCTCCCTGCCACTGCGGCCAGCGGGGCTGCTGGGAGACTCTCGCCAGTCACTCCTGGCTCCGCACCCAGGCGGCGAGCCGAGGCCTGCCGGGGGCCACGACGCTGGGAGCCGGTGCGCTCTCCCGCCTCGCCGCCGCGCGCGTACCGCAGGCGGCGGAACTGCTGGGCGAGTGGGCGGACAACCTCGCCGTGGGGCTGGTCAATCTCCACCAGGTGTTCGCACCAGGGCTGTTCATCCTCCACGGAGACACCGTCGCCGGTGGCGAGGAGCTGCGGAGCCGTATCGAGCGCGCCCTGCACTCCCGCGTCCCGCCCCACCCCGGCGGCCCGCCCCAGGTGGCGTTCACCGCGCTGGAGGACCAGGCCACGCTGCTGGGCGCGGCGGGACTCGTCCTCTCCCACCACTTCAACTCCCCCGGCCCGACTCCCCCACGGCAGGCCACGTCCTCGGAGCGCCCGGGGCACGCCACGCCTTCTGAGCGCCCGCCTGCCTGACCCGGCGTGCCCGCACTCCGCACCTGCCCGCACTCCGCACTGCGGGGACGGGGCGCAGGATCAACTCGGCCTCGGCCCGGAGGCGGCACAATTCGGGTGCGCCTGCCGGGGTCCGTCCCGCATGCTGGAAACCCATGAAGAACAATCCGCGAGACAGACCGCGCGACGCGCGCCACGTACGCGTCTCGAAATACCTGGCCCGCCATCTGCGCCACGACCCCCAGCGGATCGGGCTCGTGCTGGACGCGGGCGGATGGGCCCGCACCGACGAACTCCTCGCCGCGGCCACCGCGCACGGCTTCCCCCTCACACGGGCCGAGCTGGAAGCCACGGTCGCCGACAACGACAAGCAACGCTATGCGTTCTGCGCCGACGGTACGCGCATCCGTGCGAACCAGGGGCACACGATCGCTGTGGAGTTGGGCCTGCCCGAGTCGGCACCACCTCCCGCGCTGTTCCACGGAACCACCCCGCGGTTCCTCGCCGCCATCCGCGACGAGGGACTGCGCCCGATGGCCCGGCACGCGGTGCATCTGTCGCCCGACCGGGAGACCGCGACCCGCGTGGGGGCCCGCCGCGGCAGGGCCGTCGTACTGACAGTAGCCGCAGGCCTCATGCACGAGCGGGGCCACACCTTCCAGCGCAGTGCGAACGGCGTCTGGCTCACCGACTCCGTTCCGGCGCGCTACCTCACCTTCCCCGACCAGCGTCGTGCGCGGCACCTGTGACGGTCCCCGACCGGCTTCGGCCTCGCCCGAGGGACCGCCGGTAGGGAGGGTTCCGGACACATCCTCCGTCAAGGGAGGCAGGACCGCCGGGCCCGGGGCTCCGACCCGGGCAGCGGGTCACACGAGGTTCCTGGCGACGACGATCCGCTGGATCTGGTTGGTGCCCTCGTAGATCTGCGTGATCTTCGCGTCGCGCATCATCCGCTCCGCGGGGAAGTCCTTGGTGTAGCCGTAGCCACCGAGGAGTTGGACCGCGTCCGTCGTCACCGCCATGGCCGCATCCGAGGCGAGGCACTTGGCTGCCGCCCCGAAGTACGTCAGGTCACGCGCACGCGCGGTGCTGCGGGCCGCGGCGGCGTAGACCATCTGGCGTGCCGACTCCACCCGCATCGCCATGTCGGCGAGCATGAACTGCACGCCCTGGAAGTCGGCGAGTGCCTGCCCGAACTGGCGTCGCTCCCGCACATAGGAGACGGCGGTGTCCAGGGCGCCCTGGGCGATTCCGAGGGCCTGGGCGCCGACCGAGACCCTGGTGTGGTCCAGGGTGCCCAGCGCCAGGCGCAGCCCTCTGCCCCGCTCTCCGAGCAGCCGGTCGGCGGGGATACGGCAGTCGTCGAAGTAGACCTCACGTGTGACCGACCCCTTGAGTCCCATCTTCCGTTCCGGCTCGCCGTAGCTGATACCGGCGTCGTCGGCGTGGACGACGAACGCCGAGACGGAACGGGAGCCGGCGCCGGGGTCGGTGACGGCGAAGACGATCAGATAGCGGGCGACGCCGGCTGAGGTGATCCAGGTCTTGACCCCCTCCAGAGCCCATTCGCCCTCCGAGGTCTCCGTCGCGCGGCAGCGCATCGCCGCGATGTCGCTGCCCGCCTCCCGCTCGCTGAGGGCGTAGGCCATCAAGGCGTCTCCAGCCGCCACTTCGGGAAGGTAGCGGCGCCGCTGCTGCTCCGTGCCGGCCAGCAGCAACGGTGTCACCCCCAGTTTGTTGGAGGTCTGGATGGTGGAGGTGGACGCGCACACCCGGGCGACTTCCTCCACGGCGATGGCCGCGGCGAGGGCGTCGGCGCCGTCGCCCCCGTACTCCTGCGGGATGCCTGGCGCGTGCAGGTCGGCGGCGACCAGGGTCTCGTGGTTGTCGTGCGGGAACTCCGCCAGGGTGTCGACCTGTGCCGCCCGGGGGCCGAGCTTCTTCTCCGCGACGGTACGGGCCGCGGCCCGGAATTCCTCGTACACCCCGGGCAGCAGGTACGGCGTGGATGTCTGGGTGGGGTCCTGTGACATGGCGGGCTCCCTTGGCGGCCGGGTCCGAACAACGCGTGTGCCAGCTCATTGGGGCGCACGGCAAGGGCCGGGGCCAATGTGCGTGTGCACGAGGTCCGGCCGCGTCTTCGTGCGCGCGCACGTCGACGTCACCGTGTGCGCCTCCGTACGTTCCCCCCTGCCGCCGCGTTGCGGCTCTGCGCCCGTCCCCTCGGACCGAAAGGCCCAAGCGATGAACGTTTTCACCGGACTGCGTGTCCTCGACCTCAGCCGGGTGCTGGCCGGCCCGTACTGCACAGCCCTGCTGGCCGATCTGGGCGCAGACGTGGTGAAGGTCGAACCTCCGGGCGGCGACGACGCCCGCCGTCTGGGCCCGTTCCGAGACGGGGAGAGCGTGTACTTCGCCCAGCTCAACCGCGGGAAGCGCAGTATCGTCCTCGACTTGAAGGAGCCCGACGGCCATGCCGCGCTGCTGCGGCTGGCGGCGGAGGCGGATGTCCTGGTGGAGAACTTCCGACCAGGTGTGACCCAGCGTCTCGGTATCGACCACGGCACGCTCGGCACCGCCCACCCGCGGCTGGTCTACGCGAGCATCTCCGGGTTCGGTCAGACGGGCCCGATGCGCCAGTACCCGGCCTACGACCTGATCGTGCAGGCGATGTCCGGGCTCATGGCAGCCACCGGCACACCGGACGGGCCACCCACGAGGGTGGGTGAGTCGGTCGGCGACCTCATGGCGGGGCTGTTCGCCTCCTGGGCGATCAGTGCGGCCCTGTTCGACCGAGAACGCACAGGCCGGGGCCGGTACATCGACGTCGCCATGCTCGACTCGCTGGTGTCCTTGCAGGTGACCGCGATGAGTCTGCTCACCGCGACCGGAGGCCTGCCCGGCCGTGTCGGCAACCGGCACCCCGTCTCCACTCCGTTCGACACGTACCGCACCGCCGACGGGCTCGTGGCCGTCGCCGTCGCCGGTGACGCGGTCTTCGCACGCTTCGCGCGTCTCGTGGGGCGTCCTGAGCTGCCTGCGGACCCGAGGTTCGGCGACGACACGGCCAGGGCTCAGCACATCGAAGAGGTACGCGAGATCACCGAGAGGTGGTCCACCACGCTGACCACCGACGACGCGGTGAAGCACGCGCTGGACGCCGGCGTTCCCGCCGCGGCCATCCGCGATCTCGCGCAGGCGGTGGACAGCGAGCAGGTGCGAGACCGGGGCCTGATCGGTGCGTTCGACCACCCCGTGCTGGGTCGCACCCCTTTTCTGCGTCAGCCGGTTCGCTTCGGGGATGTCACCCCGCCTGCCGAAGCCAGTGCGCTTTCGAGCCCGGGCCTCGACGAGCACGCCGCGCAGGTCATGGACCAGTGGCTCTCCGAGGACCGGCGCCGGTGAACACGCGCGGACACTCGCCTGTCCGGGCCCGGACGAGGAGTCTCCCTCCGTTGCCGCGCGGAGGCAGACGGCGCGTGCGGACCCCGTCTCATCGGCCGGGTGCCGTGCCCTCGCCTTCCTCCGCCCCGGCCTCCAGCGCGCTCAGCGCGAGCCACAGTTCCATGCGGTTCGCGAGACGGCCGAGGTCCCGTCCCGTGAGCTGTTCGATCAGCCGCAGCCGGTAGCGCAGGCTGTTGCGGTGGAGGGTGAGCGCCTTCGCGGTGGCGGCGGGCGCGCAGTCGTGGGCGAGGTACGCGCGAAGAGTCGCGGTCAGTTCGGCCTGGTGCTCCTCGTCGTGCCGGAGCAACGGAGCCAGGACGGCCCGGCCGAGATCGTGCAGCGGCAGCTCCAGGTTGCCCATCAGGAGTCCGGTGATGCTCAGTGGGGAGGCCCGGTGCACACCGGGCCCGCTCTGCGCCCCCTGGCGGGCCTCGAAGTACCCCGTGCGCAGGCCGGACACACCGCGGCGCGCCGCGCTCACCCCGACCTGCACGTGCGGGTCCACCACCGCGAGGTGCCGGGCGACCATGCGGGCACTCGCCTCGGCGTCGACCCCCTCCGGTACGACCACCGTCACGGTGTCGTCGATCAAGGCGGTGGGCAGCCGGTCCCCCTCGCGCTCCAGGAGCGGGCGCAGCGTCCACGGCAGGCTGCGCAACCGGCCGGCGTCGCCGACGACCCGGGCCACCACGACCGCGTGGTGCTCCTCGGGGGAGATGCCGTACGACGACAGGCGACGGCGGGCGTCGCCTTCGGACACGGTGCGGTGCAGGACGTCTTCGAGCAGCTGCCCCAGCAGCTCCCGTCTGCCGGTGAGTACGGCCTGATGGCGGGCTACCTCGAGGCCCAGGATGCTCGTGGCGAACGACAGCAGCTCCCGCTGCTCCGAGGGCCGTTGCGCGCACAACCAGGCGACCGGCACGTCGTCCACACTGACCGGCACGGCCGTTCCCGCCGTCTGGCGGCCATGGGGTTCCTTCGGCCAGGCGGACGAGGCGGGAAAACGGGAGAGGACGAGTCCGGAGGGGTCGACGACGGCGAGCGCCCCCGCCCCCAACCGCTGGTGGAGCCGCCGCAGCAGACCGCGGAAGCCGTGGCCTGAGGTCAGTTCCAGCACGAGCTCGTCCTGGAGCGTGACCGCGGCGCGTACCGCGTCGTACTGCTCGGCGAAGATCCGCTCGGCCACCCAGTGGCTGATCTGGACGAACGGCACCTCGACCGGTGAGCTGACCACCGCGAGACCCGCTTCCTCGGCAGTCTCGACCACAGCACGGGGCACGTCCCGGTGTACGAGGCCGATGCCGAAGCAGAGCGCGGCCACGGGGAGTTCGGCGAGCCGGTGGACGAGTTGGCGCCATTCCCCGTCCTGGCGCTCCAGCATGCCCGTCGTCATGACGAGTTCACCGCCGCGCAGGAACGGGAGCGGATCGGGCAACTCCGTGGTGGAGACCCAGCTGATCGGCCGGTCACCGGAGCGGCAGTGGCGGGTGAGGGCACGCAGTCCCAGAGCGGGCTCGGCCAGGAGTTCGGACACGGTGACAGACACCCCGCGATTGTGCACCAGCTCCGGGGCAGGACGAACCCCGCGACCGACACGTGGCGTAAGGCCCAGGCCCCCGCCTGACCTGGGCGGGGGCAGTCCGCCGCGTCCGAAAGTCGCCGCGTCGTGGCCGTCCTGGCGGGGGAGCTTTCGGGGGTGATACGCCGTCGCCTCTGGGGGGTTCGGATGGGTTGGAAGGAAGACGTGCAGGGGCTGCGCGAGGCCATCGCTCAGCTCGGCGACCGGATGGGTTCGGGGCTCACGGAGTTGCGGGAGCAGAACCAGGAGCTGCGTGGCTTGCTGGGGCAGGCACATGCCGACCTGGTCACGTTGCGACAGGAGGTGGAGCAGACACGCGACGCGGTGGCCGCGATGCGCGCCGAGCTGGCTGAACCGCGGTCGCGTCAGGCGCCGACGAGGCCTGCCGGGGGCCCGGGCGCGGAAGCGGGTGGTCCGGACCGCGAGAAGCTACTGGGCCTGGCTGCGGGTGTGGCGCGGGCCGAGTTGGTGTGCCATCGGGACACGTGGGCCTTCGTGGTGGAGCGGGCCTCCCGCGGTGAGCACTTCAGGCTGCCGACCGACATCTCCGAGCAGCCGGACGGCACGGTGGAGGTGGACGTGTCGGGGCGGTCGCTGCTCGCGGCGGTGGATGAGCTGTGGGCGGTACAGCGCGAGCCCGGGGCGTCGGTGGGGACGCGGCAGATGGCGGCTTTGGCGTATCAGCGGATCGGGGAGGCACTGCGGAATACAGGCCAGTCAGCGGCCGGCGGCGCGGACGAGCGGCATGTGGTGCGGATCGTGATCGACGACCGGCCGTCAGGGGCGTAACCGACGGGGAGCGCGATGGCTCTCGCCGGGTGGCGCGGTGCAGCCGTCGCGACCCTCGCCAGGTGACGCGGTGCAGCCGTCGCGACTCTCGCCGGGTGACGCGGCGCAGCCGTCGCACCTCTCGCCGGGTGACGCGGCGCAGCCGTCGCGCTCAGGCCGGCCCGGGGCCGGGGAGGGGTTGCGTATGGTCGGGCCAGCGGGCGGGCGGTGCCCAGGTTCGGGCACCCCCCGCCACGTCATCCGCATCCGTCGCCCGGCCGCACCATGGCGCGGCCCGAGACCGAGCTGAGGCGCGCGGTCGCACGGCTCGGGTGCGGACAGCGCCGCCCGCTCGGCCAGCCCTCGCCGACCTCGATCCGACACCGCGGAGCGTCTGCGGGGACGGCCAGGCGACCGCCCTGAGCGACCCGGTTGCGGAACACCACGGGCGGCCGTCGGCGGCAAGGCGCCACCGTGCCGCTCATCCAGCCGCGACGGACCGTGCGGACTTTCCACCCGGAATCGCCCACGCGCGGTTGCCGGCCCCGGTCGCACAGGGCCGCGGGGATCACCTTCTCGTTTGACCTCTCCCTTCGAGGCAACTAGTTTCCTATCAGGAAAGTGATTCCGCCCGGGAAAGCTGGAGGCTCCATGTCCGACCGTCCTACGCCCGCCGAAGCCGCCCGCGCGCTGCAGGAGGCAGAGCACCACAAGGACCAGGCCTTCGCCTCGGTGCGGGAGTCCCGGTGGGTCACGGTGGTGTGCGGGGTCGCGGTGTTCGTGTGCCTCGCGGCGCCGGACTTCTTCGGCTCCGAGGTGACGCAGTGGATCTCCCCGGCCCTCGCGGTGCTGTCCGTGACCTACGCGGTGCTGCTCAACACGCGGCGCGGTTCGGCCCTGCTGGGCCGGCCCATACGGCTGCGCAAGGAGGAGATCTCGCCGCGGTTCGCCACCACCGCGCGCGTGGTCCTGCTCCTGGTCATGGTGGCCGGCCTCGCGGCCACCTTCGTCCCGCACCCGGGTATGCCCCTCCCCTACTGGCGGACGGTCGCAGGCGTGCTGCTCGGCGGCTTCGTGATCGTGTTCGGTCGCCGGTCCGAGCAGGCACTGCTCTCCTTCGCTCGTCGGGGCAGGAACCGAGGGGAACAGCCTGGGTTGGGCGCATGACGGGCATTGACTTCGACCCCGTGCTCCTCGACCCGACGCGGCTGTCGATCGTGTCGCTGCTCTCCGGCGTCCAGTGGGCCGAGTTCGCCTGGGTGCGGGAATCGGTGGGCCTGTCGGCCTCCGCTCTGTCCAAGCAGATCACCACGCTCGGCACCCAGGGCTACGTCGACATCGACAAGGGCTACGTCGGTAAGCGCCCCCGCACCTGGCTGAATCTGAGCACAGCAGGACGCGCCGCACTGGAGGCACATCTCGCCGCGCTCCAGCGGGTCGTCGAAGACTCCCGGCGGACCGCGGACGCCTATCAGGCGGCGGACGAGAGGCCACCGGGCCGCGAAGCCGGAACGTAGGGAAGCGGCTGCGCCACCACGGGACGCGCAGGCGGGCCGCCGGGCAGGCGTACGCGCGCAACAACGTGGACTGGGGGCGACACCGAGGTATGCCCTGCGGGCCACGGGCGCACGCAGGGCTCTGGCGCCACCCCCGCGGCAGCGGGTGGCGGGGCGCCGCCCCCTCTGGCTTCCGCGCCGTCACCGGCCGCCGGCGAAGATGTCAGGGCAGGGACATGACGGCGCGACCGGAGCTCGTCCGCTCCATGGGGCCGAACATCTTGGTCAGACGTGCGAGGGGCACGTGGAGTCCGTACAGCGCGCTGAACCGCCGCGCGACGAGTTCACCCGTCACCTTGGTGACGCCGTACATCTCGTTGGTGACGCCGTACATCTCGTCGGGCGCGGGCGGCGTCTCCTCGGTGAGCAGCCGCTGACGAGGAGCACGCGCGCCGCACGCTGCCGGTGCGCCGTGCGGCGTCGAGGACATGCGTCGTGCCGAGAACGTTCACGCGGACGAAGCGCTCGGGATCGCGACGTTCGCTCACCGCGTCGTGCGTGACCGTCGCGCCGTGCACGATCACGTCGGGAGCGCTGGCCGTGACCGCGTCCGTCACCGCGACGCTGTCGGTGACGTCGGCACGGACGTAGCGCACACGCCCGGTGGCTGCCGCGGTCCGTTGACCCGTTGGCAAAGGACGACCGGGCGACGGTCCAGGCCTGACCGGCGCAACGGCCCGTGCCAAGGGCCGGCACGATGCCGACGCCGCTCAGCGGCGGCCGTAGGTCAGGGCCGGTGCCCGTCAGGCGGCTCGGGCGGTCGCAGCGATCAGCGCGGGCAGTTCGGCCACCGAGTCGAGCACCTGGTCGGCTCCCGCGGCGCGCAGGTCCTTCGCGCTGTGTCCGCCCGTCAGCACACCGGTCACCAGGCCGGCTCCGGCGGCGCGGCCCGCCCGCATGTCGTGCGGGGTGTCTCCGACGACCGCGACGGAGCCCACCGAGGGTGCCCCCGTGCGCAGCAGCGCCGTCAGCACCATGTCGGGGTAGGGCCTGCCACGCCCCGCGTCGGCGGGAGACAGCACCGCGTCGGCGAGCTCACTCCAGCCGAGGGAGGCGAGGAGGTCGTCGCGGGTGCGGGGCGAGAAGCCGGTGTTGAGGACGACGGCGCAGCCGTGTGCCCTCAGCGACTCGATGGCCTGCCGCGCGCCCGGCAGCGCGGAGCAGCGGCCCGACGCGACCATCTGCGCGTACGCTTCCTCGAAGGCGGTGTTGGCCCGTTGGGCGGTGTCCTCGTCGCCGTCGAAGAGGTGCCGGAAGACGGAGATCTTGGACTCGCCCATGGTGTCGCGGACGTAGCGCATCATGGCGTCGTGGCGGGCGCTGCCCTGGCGTACGCCTTCGCGGGCGAGCGCGTGGAGGAAGGCGTCCTCGACGATCCCGTCGTCCGCCACCGTCGTACCGGCGAGGTCGAGCACAGCGAGGCTGAGGGTGGTCATGGTGTCTCCTGCGCGGTGGTGAGGGCTTGCACCCCGCCGGCGAGGGCGAGGGCGGCGATGTCCGATCCGGTGCACCCGCGCGAGAGGTCGTGCAGGGGTGCGGCGAGCCCTTGGAGGAACGGGCCGATCGCGGCGCAGCCGCCGACGCGCTGGGCGACCTTGTAGCCGATGTTGCCCGCTTCGAGGGAGGGGAAGACGAAGGTGTTCGCGCGTCCGGCGACGGGCGAGCCGGGCGCTTTGGCCGCGCCGATGTCGGGGTCGGCGGCGGCATCGTACTGGAGGTCGCCGTCGACGGGCAGGTCGGGGGCGGCCGTGCGCAGCACCGACAGGGCTTCCCGCACCACGTCGACGCGCGGGTGCGCGGCACTGCCACGTGTGGAGAAGGAGAGCAGCGCGACCCTCGCCTCGTCGCCGGTGAGGGCGTGGTGCGTGGCGGCCGCGGCGCGGGCGATGTCGGCGAGCTGCCCGGCGTCCGGGTCCACGACGACGGCGCAGTCCGCGTAGGTGAGTGCACCGCCGTCGGGCCGCAGCATCAGGAAGCTGCTGGAGAGGGTGCGGATGCCCGGCGCCAGGCCGACGACGCGCAGTCCGGCGCGCAGCACGTCGGCCGTGGGGCGGTTGCTGCCCGCCACGCACACGTCCACGTCGTTGCGGCGCAGCGCGGCGGCGGTGAGGAAGAGGGGGTCGTCGATTACTTGGGCGGCGAGGCGCGGCCGTTCCTCGAGCAGCGCCGCGAGGGTGTCCGTGTAGTGGGAGGGCCGCAGGATCTCCAGCAGCGAGGGGTCCTCGGGCAGCTTCAGGCCGAGGTCGGCGGCGCGGTCCCGGATCGCGGCCGGCTCTTCTGCGACGAGGACGGGGGTGACGGCCTGCTCCTGGGCGAGGCGGGCCGCTGCCCACAGGACGCGTGGGTCCGTGCCTTCGACGAGGGCCACGCGGGGTCTGCGCGCGGCGCCTTCGAGCTGCGTCGCCCACCTTTGCGTCAGCCGCCTGACGGCGGGCCCGGCGGCGCCGGGGAACGGGAGGGGATCGTGCGGTTCGACGAGCATGGGCGCTCCCGGTGGGTGGTGACGAGCATCGGTGCTCCGGGGAGGGGA
>NZ_JASKYT010000808.1:0-249 GCF_041028275.1 Streptomyces sp. PU-14G | reverse complement strand
GCGGTGTGGCCGTCCGTCACCGTGGTCGTGCCCGCCCGTGACGAGGCCGAGGTGCTGCCGGTGAGCCTGCCCTCGCTGCTGACGCAGGACTACCCGGGGCGGGCGGAGGTGCTGCTGGTGGACGACGGTTCCACGGACGGTACGGGGCGGCTCGCCCGCACGCTCGCGGAACGCACGCCTGACGGCCTGCCGTTGACGGTGCTGTCTGCGGGCGAGCCGCCCCGTACCGTCCGTGGAACCGTCGTCCAC
>NZ_JASKYT010000807.1:0-282 GCF_041028275.1 Streptomyces sp. PU-14G | reverse complement strand
GCACCCGCATCCGCCCCACCGACCGGCGAGGCGGACGCCGGTGCAAGCGGTGGGGCGGATGCGGGTGCAAGCGGTGGGACGGATGCCGGGGTGGGCGCCGTCCCCGCGTCGGCCCCGGTGTTCAGCAGGTGCCTGTGGTCGGCCGGGACCGGGGCGCCGCACAGGTCGCAGCGTTCGGCGTCGGGCGCCGGGCCGCCGCGCTCCGCCGCCCCGCGGATGACACGGGCGAGCGCGCCGGAGGTCACGAGGCCCCCGCGGCCGGCGCGCTCGCCCGTGTCATCC
>NZ_JASKYT010000806.1:0-317 GCF_041028275.1 Streptomyces sp. PU-14G | reverse complement strand
TTGCCGGAGTCGACGAGCCGACCACCGGCCTCCACCGAGGTGCTCACCGGTGAGGGTGGAGCGGTCGGCGACGAGGTCGGCGGGGGTGCCTTCGAAGACGATCCGGCCGCCGTCGTGGCCTGCGCCGGGGCCGAGGTCGATGATCCAGTCGGCGTGGGCCATGACCGCCTGGTGGTGCTCGGTGACGACGACCGACTTGCCGGAGTCGACGAGCCGACCACCGGCCTCCACCTCGCCGACGTCGAGCAGTTGCTCGGGCTCCTCGACCGGCTCGTCGACTCCGGCAAGTCGGTCGTCGTCACCGAGCACCACCAGGC
>NZ_JASKYT010000805.1:0-321 GCF_041028275.1 Streptomyces sp. PU-14G | reverse complement strand
CTCGACGCTCTCCTTGTCGGCCTGCTTGCCGACGTACATGGTGGCCGGGTCGATGCCCGCCCACTTGGGGATCAGAAAGAAGATGCAGAAGACCGCCAGAACGATGACGACCAGCATCACTGCGACGGCGAACAGCCGCCTGATGAAGTATGTGAGCACTGCTCTCCGGCCGCCCTGCGGCGGCCTTCACCTGCCCTTCGTGCCAGCGGCGGGTGGCGCCGTCAGATGGTGATGTCGGTGGCGGTTGCGGTGACCTTGCGGGTCACTTGACGCCGATGGACGCGAAGTCGTACCAGCCGCTGTAGGCGTCGGACGCGTAGA
>NZ_JASKYT010000804.1:0-436 GCF_041028275.1 Streptomyces sp. PU-14G | reverse complement strand
GTCGACGACCTGGCTGTTGCCGAGTCCGGAAAGGTGCAATTGTGAGCCACATCAAAGTCGGCCGGACGGTGTTCGTCACCGGCGCCTCGCGCGGTGTCGGGTTCGAGATCAGTTCCGCGCTGCTGACATCAGGATTCCAGGTCGTCCCCCCCCCCCCCCCCCCCCCCCCCCCCCCCCCCCCCCCCCCCCCCCCCCCCCCCCCCCCCCCCCCCCCCCCCCCCCCCCCCCCCCCCCCCCCCCCCCCCCCCCCCCCCCCCCCCCCCCCCCCCCCCCCCCCCCCCCCCCCCCCCCCCCCCACGACCTGTTCGAGGTACGGCTCGCCCCAGGAGGGGCGGAAGGGGTTGCGCAGGCCGGGCAACTGGCGCCACCTGCGCAGCGCGCCGTCGCCGACGCCGAAGGTCTTGCCCTCGAAGACGTTCCCGGCCTCGATCAGTCG
>NZ_JASKYT010000803.1:0-321 GCF_041028275.1 Streptomyces sp. PU-14G | reverse complement strand
AGGGGTCGGGGGACGCGGTCGCGGTCGCGTGGGAGGACGAGGCCGCCACGGACGGGGCGGCGGAGGGCAGTTCAGCAGCCGGCCCGGGGGCCGGGCCGGTGGTCGGAAGCGGTGAAGCCGCCCCCCTGTGGATGCCCGGCTGGGCCCGCGGCATGGGCGGTGGTCTGCCGGCCCACGGTCTGCTCGCGCGGCGGACTCCGCCGTGGGTCAGGGCCCAGCCGAGCGGGCTGACCGGGCAGTGGACGGGCGGGGATTACTCCAGGCCCGCGTTCGCCGACGTGGCGGCGGCGGTGGCAGTGAGCGGTGGCGGTCCCCGCGCGC
>NZ_JASKYT010000802.1:0-356 GCF_041028275.1 Streptomyces sp. PU-14G | reverse complement strand
GCTGAGGGCCCGCGCACAGCGGAACGAGGTTGGCGCCGTTGTAGCAGAGGGCCTCCAGGCGCCCGTCCCGGTACCAGCCCCACATCTCGCCGCCGAGACGCCACGGGTCCAGGCCCGAGGCCAGAACGCGGGCGGTGACGAAGGCGTTGTTCCACCGTACGGCCCGTGGGCGTGGGGAACGATCTGCTGGCACTGTACCCGGGGCCAGAGCATCACGCCGCCGCACGGCCGTGGCCGGCCGCGCGGCGAGAGCGCGCCTGAGCGGTCGTACGCAGAGAGCACGCGCAAGCGTACGACGAGAGCGCGTGCGCGGGCGTACGGCGAGAGCGGTGCGGGGCGGGGGGTACGGCGAGAGC
>NZ_JASKYT010000801.1:0-252 GCF_041028275.1 Streptomyces sp. PU-14G | reverse complement strand
GGCGCACAGGAAGGGGCAAGAGCCAGTGGCGTACGCGGTCGGGGGCAGGCGTCGGAGGTGGAAAGGGGGTTCGGAAGGCAGACGCCAGCAGGGCCCGGGGGTCGGGAGCACGCAGGGCAACCGCGTATCAGGTACCGACAGGCCTTCCCGACGCCCCCACAGCATCCGCCGAGCACCGACCTCGTGCCTCCCCCTGGGAATCCCAGGGCCGGGGCTCCCAGTGGCGATGAGGGCCCTCTCAGAGACGTGTCC
>NZ_JASKYT010000800.1:0-307 GCF_041028275.1 Streptomyces sp. PU-14G | reverse complement strand
CCCGTAACCCCGCCGCCCCCGGCGGGGTTACGGGGGCGAACTCTCCCCGCGGGAGGCCGAGGTGGCGCGACTGGTCGCGCTCGGCCGTACCAACCGCCAGATCGCCGAGGTGCTGTTCCTGTCCCCGCGCACCGTCGAGCAGCACGTGGCGCGGGTGCTGCGCAAGCTGAACGTGGCCTCGCGCGCGCAGGTGGCCGCGTCACGCCCGGCGCACGGGCAGACGCACGACGACAGCGCGCCGTTCGGGAACGGGGGCGCGCCGTTCGAGAGCGGCGGCGCGCCGTTCGAGGGCGGCGGGGGGCCGTCC
>NZ_JASKYT010000080.1:0-21865 GCF_041028275.1 Streptomyces sp. PU-14G | reverse complement strand
GTACGACCGCGACGCCACTGTCCGCCAGCGTCCGGTGCGCAGGGGCGCAGGTGCACGCGGCCGAGCGCACGCTAGCGCTGAGCGGGGGTGCCGTCGCGGGGCGCGGGGGCGCCCTCCGCCGGGGGTGCGGTGAGCCCGTACTGTGCGGCCTGCGCGTCGAACATGCCCCGGTACAGCCCGCCATCCCGGCCCATGAGCTCCTCGTGCGTACCCCGTTCGGCGACGTGCCCGCGGTCCAGGACGTAGATCTGGTCGGCGGAGGCGGTGGCGGCGAGCCGGTGGGTGACCAGTACGACCGCGACGCCACTGTCCGCCAGCGTCCGCAGGCGGTCGAACGCCTCGATCTCGGCGTGCGGATCGAGCGCCGAGGTCGGCTCGTCGACCAGGAGGAAGGGCGCGCCCCGGTAGAGGCTCCGCGCCGTGCCCAGCTTCTGCCACTGCCCGCCCGAGAGCTGAACGCCCCGCTCGTATCCCTTGAAGACGATGGAGTCCCAGCCGTGCGGCAGGCCTTCGATCAGCTCGTCCACGTCGGCGGCGCGCGCCGCCTCCTCGAGGCGGGCCGCGTCCCGAGGGCGGTCCCCGGCGCCGACCGCGATGTTCGCCGCGGCCGTCATCTGCCAGTTGGGAAAGTCCTGCGTCAGCATCCCGACGGACCGGAAGACGTCGGCGCGGACGGCTTCCCGCACCTCCACCCGCTCTCCTCCCCGGCCCACCCACCACACGTCACCGCTGTCGGACAGCAGCAGCCCGCCCAGGATCTTGGCCAGCGTGGACTTGCCGGAGCCGTTCGCCCCCACGAGCGCCGTCACCTCACCCCGCCGCACCGACACGTCCACGCGGTGCAGCGCGGGCACCGTGGCCCCAGGGTAGGTGAAGGAGACATCCCGCACCTGCACCTCCCGTACCGGCGCGGGCAGCGGCCTGCCCGTACGGGGGATGGCGTGTCCGGACGCCAGCCGGACGGCCTCCTCGGTGTCGCTGAGCCGGAGCATCTCCTCGTACATGCGGTTGACCTGCTGCACCAGCGACGTGAGCCGCGCGGTGGAGGTGCGGATGGCGACGACAGCGGTACCGCCCACCGCCATCGGCAGACCACCGCTGGTCAGCAGCCACCACAGCACGCCGTAGCAGCCCAGCGACGCCAGGCCGGAAAACGCGCCGGCCACCAGGTCGGTCCGCGCCTGGGCGCGG
Source organism: Streptomyces sp. PU-14G (assembly GCF_041028275.1). Classification (NCBI taxonomy): domain Bacteria; kingdom Bacillati; phylum Actinomycetota; class Actinomycetes; order Kitasatosporales; family Streptomycetaceae; genus Streptomyces; species Streptomyces sp. PU-14G. The sequence goes on along the minus strand of NZ_JASKYT010000080.1, from coordinate 20,674 downwards.
GCCAGGCGCCGCTGCTCGGTCTCCATCAGGCCGGACATCTCCTCGTACCCGCGCAGCAGCAGCGAGCCCGCCGAGTGCGCCCGGATCTCCCCGGCGGCGTGCGGCATCGTCAGATGCTGGAGCAGCGTGGCCACCGCCCGGCGGTGGTCCACCCAGTGCCGCCGAGAGACGTACTCGCGGCGCGCCGAGCGCACCGCCCCCCACGCCTTGGGCAGCGCGATGGCCAGCAGCATCGGCAGCAGCGCCCAGTGCAGCGAGACCAGCACGACGGCGGCGGCCACCATGCCGATCACCACGTTGGCGACCCCGACCGACAGGCTGAGCATGCGCCGCGCCGAGTCCGTTCCGAACTTGCCCGCCTCCAGGTGCCGTTGCACCTCGGGCTTCTCCGTCGCCGCGACCTCCACCTCGGTGACCGCCCGGTAGTACCGGAGGGAGACAGCCCGCTCCACCTGGGGCTCCAGCCGACCGGACATCGCCGTCGACCAGGCCGCCAGCAGCGCCATACCCACGGAGACGACGGCCAGCAGCGCCAGCGCCGGAAGCGACTGCCGGAGCTTGTCGCCCGTCGGCCCGTCCGCGAACAGACTGCCGAGCACGCCGTTGACGGCCACCAGTCCGAACGCGGTCGTCAGGCCCTGCCCGAACTGCGCCACCACCACACCGGCCAACGCGCGCGGATCGGTTTCCCAGCCGGCCCGCAGAACCACGCCCACCATGCGCGGCAGCGCGGCGGCCATGTCCACGAAGCGCAGGCGCGCCACCGCCCCCTCGTGCTCGACGAACGCGTCGTCCCAGCGCAGACGACCGCCGAACAGCTCCCGCTCGGCGGCCGATATCCCGTCCCCGGCCACCGGCGCCGAGCGCCGGCGCCACCGCCTCTCCCGGCTGCCCGCCCCGTCGACCGAGGCGGCGGCCGACTCGGAACCGCCCCCGGGCCGCTTCACCTCGACCTCCCGTGCTGCCGGAGCGCCGCGCGGAGACACGCGGCGCTGTCCCGCTGGATGCGTGGACGTACGGCAAGGCCGGTCGCGTCGGCGCGACGTGGGGTCACGGTGCCTCCAGCGGTCACGGAGCCTCCAGTTCGGGAACGGCGGGGAGCCATGGGGGTGCGTCGAGCCCGGGATACCCCGAGCGGAGCGGACAGCCTCCCACGGGTGGGGGCAGGGGCGGCGCCGGTCTTTTGTCAGCCCCCGGTGTCCGCCGAGGGAGGCGAAGGCGGGGGCGTACGACCGGCGGCCCCGATGAACTGGACGTCGAGCTCGTCGGCGATCTGCTCCAGGGTGCCGGCGAGGGCATGAACGGTCGTCGGTTCGAGGCGCACGGAGTCATCGCTTTCCCTGGCCCGGACGGGAGCGCCGTGGCGTGTGCTGTGCGCCCACGACCGCGCGATGGAGCGCAGGAGGGCCGTGACGTCCTGGGCGGGTACGCTCAGCCGCCCGTCCGGGGTGACGTCGACCCGTGGTGCCGCCAGCGGCATGTCGTCGTCGTCCGTGCTCATCCACAGGCTCCAGGTTTCCGACTTTCACGGGCTTCACGGGTCTCGCGGCTTTTGCGGGTCCCGCGACTTCCGCGGGTCTCGCGTCTTTCGGCTTTCGCGGCTTTCGCCCACAGCGGGTTGACGGGGCCGTTCGGGGTTCTCAGCGGCTGGTGACGTCAGATGTCGTGGACCGAACCGGGTTCCGCGTGCCCGACAGACGTCAGCGGTTCCCCACAGGCGTGCCGATCAACCGGCGCGCGCGGGCCGCCGCGGCGGTGCCACCGGCGTCCTCGGGCGCGGGGCGGATGCCTTCACTCCCTGGAGTCCACCAACGCACACCACAGCCCTCGCTGCGGCCCGCCGTCGAGGTCCGACCAGGAGACGGTGACGTGACCGAGGGAATCCCGCGTCTCCGGCACGTCGTCAGGCCGGGGCACGCGCAGGAAGCGCAGCCGCCGGAGACCGTCCACGGGCAGGGACAGGTCGACGTCGCTCGAACGTGACCCGTGACGCACCTGGCTGAGCCCCGCGTCCTCCGCCAGGGCCTCGGTTGCCTCGCGCACGCCCACCGTCCGATCGGCGGTGTCGCTCTCGTTCTGTGCCTGCGGCTCGGCCCGCCCTGTCACCAGCGCGTACGTCTGTGCCACCGCGACGGGATCGTGAGTGGCGTCGTAGACCCAGCGTTTGCCCAGGACACCGTGGTCCGACGTCCCTATGAGCCCGTCGTCCGCGCCGGCCAGTGGTGCGGCCCGATACGTCACCGGCACCTGGTAGGTGACCGGCCCGCCGCCGGCCTTGTCGGTGACCGCCATGAACTCGATGCCCACCTCGCCGGCAGGGTCGTCCAGCCGGAAGCCGCCCGCGTTGACGAGGGCGGCCCTCTCCGCGCCGGAGACATACCACGGCTGGGCCGGAAGCCAGGCCCCGAGCAGCTCCAGCTTGGTAGGACGCATAGTGGTGAGGTAGATGATCGACACAGCGGGTCCTCTCCCTCGGCTCGTGCACCACATCCTTGCAGCCGGGGGCGCCGGACAGGAGCGAACGGTGGTCTCCGGGTCCTTACTGCTCGGGCAGGCAGTTCCTACACGACCGCGACGCCGAGGGAGCGCGGATACCACCATGCGCTGCCGGACCATACATTGGTTCACGACTGAACACCTCCCGTCGGCGCAGGAACCACCGCGCCCGTCGGCTTGCCACCCGCACGGTCCGCGGCAACAGGCCACTGCACCGACCTGCGGACCTTGGTGGCCGCCATGACCCAAGGTGTTCCCAAAGACGCCTGGCCGAACATGCCTACGGAAACACTGCGGCATCGGGTCTGCCACCATGCGCCGATAACGAGAAGCCACGGCACCAAGAATTGGCATAGCCGCGCTAACGGAGCACGTCTGGAAGTATGGTTCTCGCGCGAGCGGGGGTGCCCAGAACGCGCCGGCCTCGGCCGTACCTCGTGGTCCCCAGCGCATGCGGGGATGTCCCCTGGGGAGGCGCGATTCAAAGTTGATCCCCGCGGATGCGGGGCTGGCCCCCTGAAGAGAGTGTTAGTGGCCTCCGCGGATCATGTGGTCCCGCCTCTGCGCGGGCAGCCCCGGGCCTCTTGCTCTGGGCGGGCACACGTACGCGACGATGCCCGTAAATGCGGGCCCCGCCGGTAGTCGGCTGTCCGGGCAGCGGCGACCTGTCCACGTGAGCGTACGTTAGCCTCCCGTGGGGCCTGTCAGCTCAGGAGCGACCCTCGGGAGCAATCTTTCTCTTGCACCCGCAACTGGGGAGTCGCATTCAACCTCCCTTTCCCAACGAGCTGACACGCGCCGGAAGTCAGGCTGCTAGTCTCCCCGGCAGCCCTCCCTCGCAGGCGGGGCCGTGCCAACGCGCACGGGCCCGCCGCTCCTCGTTGCCGCGAGAAGGGGCGGGCCCGGCATGTCCCAGAGCACTGTGCAAATGCTGAAGGAGGAACCAATGTTAGAGCCCTACCTTGGCTGCCCGTCTGCCCACCCCCCTGACACCACGTCGTGTGCTTGTGCGTACGGCTTGATCACCGCGACGATCGCCGCCGCTCCAGCCACGCCCTCGCCGTACGCGCCAGGGCTGTGGGGCCTCGTCGTAGTGGTGATCGTGTTGGTTGCGACGGTCCGGCTGGCGGTGGCCAAGCGTCGAGCTTGATGGAGAGCACAGGCTGTCCGGCCCGGAAGGGGCCGGGCAGCCTGTTTCGTGTCGCGCCCCTTACACCAGGTGCGAGGTGTGGTGGTGGTTTTCGCTGTATCCGTCCTGCGAGGTATTTCGGCATGTTTGATGCATCCATGACCGTGACGGCTGCGGCGCGTTCTGCGGCGTTTCAGGAGTTGCCCCCGGCAGCGCGAGTGGCCTGGGCCAAGCACGATCGCACGACGGAGGGTTGGCTTCCGCTGTGGCGGCATATGGCCGACAGCATGGCGATCGCCGGAGAGCTGTGGGAGCGATGGCTTCCCGGTTCGGTCAGGGACGTAGTGGCTGAGGCATTGCCTGGCGGGGGCGGTGACGCTCTTCGACTGGTGCGGTTCCTAGGCGGTGTCCATGACGCCGGGAAGGCCACTCCCGCCTTTGCCTGCCAGGTTGAACCTCTTGCTGTGGGCATGAGGGATGTCGGGTTGGACATGTTGACCGCCAGGGAATATGGGTCGGACCGGCGGCTGGCTCCGCACGGGCTGGCTGGGCAATTGCTGCTTCAGGAGTGGCTGGGAGAGCGGTTCGGGCTCGCTGGACGGGTGTCCGGGCAGTTCGCGGTCGTGGTGGGCGGGCATCACGGAGTGCCTCCGGAACACCAGCACATTCACGATCTCCAGCTTCGCCCTCACCTGCTCCGGCACCCCGGTGCATCTGAAGGAGTATGGCGTGACGTGCAGTTCGCATTGATGAACGCATGCGCACAGGCGGCAGGGGTAACGGAGCGGTTCGCGGAGTGGAGGGGGGTGCGGCTGCCGCAGACGGCGCAGGTGCTGCTGTCCTCGGTAGTGATCGTTGCGGACTGGATCGCCAGTGCTCCCGAGCTGTTCCCGTACGACCCGGAGTCATGGCAGCCTGCCGGAGCGGTAGGTGAGCAGCGCCGATTGCGGGCTGCCTGGGCGGGGCTGGACCTGCCGGGACCGTGGACGCCAAAGGTGCCGCAAGGACGGGTATCGGAGCTGTTCACGGCGCGCTTTCCCCAGCTGCGGGGCTGTGAGCTGCGTCCGGTGCAGGCCGAGGCCGTACGCGTGGCGCGCTCCATGCCGGAGCCCGGCCTGGTGGTGATCGAAGCACCCATGGGCGAGGGCAAGACTGAGGGGGCCCTTGCTGCGGCGGAGGTCCTTGCTGCGCGCTCGGGGGCGGGCGGGGTCCTGGTGGCGTTGCCGACGCGTGCCACCAGCGATGCGATGTTCGACCGCTTGGCGAAGTGGCTGGAGCACTTGCCGCATGATGAGGGCGAGCCGTTGTCGGTCGTGCTCGCTCACGCCAAGGCGGCGCTGAACGGGACGTGGGCCGGCATGTTGAGGCGGGGGCGGCGGGCTGTTGCCGCGGTTGATCCGGACGGCGCGAACGGGCATGTGGAGGTGGGCGCGCGTCCTGCGGGGCTGCATGCGCATCAGTGGTTGCGGGGGCGGAAGAAGCAGCTTCTGGCGTCGTTCGCGGTGGGCACAATCGATCAGGTGCTGTTCGCCGGACTGAAGAGCCGGCATCTGGCGCTTCGGCATCTGGCGGTGGCAGGGAAGGTCGTTGTCATCGACGAGGTTCATGCCTACGACGCGTACATGAGCAGGTATCTGGACCGGGTGCTGGAGTGGCTGGCGGCATACAGGGTGCCGGTTGTCCTGCTGTCCGCGACGCTTCCCTCCGCGCGTCGGCGGGCTCTGGCTGCCGCGTACGCCGGGGAGTCGGGTGCTGCGGAGATCGAGTCGGAGGCGGATGCCTACCCCCTGGTCAGTGCGGTATCGCCAGGCTGCCGGGCCGTAAGTGTCCGTCCTGGTGCGGCTTCGGGGCGCCGGGCGGAGGTGGTGGCGGAGCGCTGCAACGACGACGCGTCCGTCCTGGCCGAGCGGCTGGCCGAGGAACTGGCCGATGGTGGCTGCGCGCTGGTCGTCCGGAACACGGTGGCTCGGGTGCTGGAGGCGGCGCAGGTGCTGCGCGAGAGGTTCGGTGAGGAGGCGGTGACGGTCGCGCACTCCCGTTTCCTGGCCGCCGACCGGTCTGTGAAGGACGCGGAGCTGGTCCGACGGTTCGGGCCGGGAGGTGACCAACGCCCCGCCAGGCACGTGGTGGTAGCCAGCCAGGTGGCCGAACAGTCACTCGATATCGACTTCGATGTGATGGTCACCGACCTGGCGCCGGTCGATCTGATGTTGCAACGGATGGGACGCCTGCACCGGCATGTGCGGCCACGGCCGGCTCGGCTGAGCAGGCCGCGGTGCCTGATCACGGGAGTGGACTGGCAGGCCACGCCGCCTCGCCCCGTCGAAGGATCGCGGGGTGTCTACGGGGGCGACTACACGCTGCTGGCTTCACTCGCCGTGCTCGGCCCCCACTTGGACGGCTCCCCCTTGAATATGCCCGACGGGATCAGCCCGCTGGTGCAGCAGGCATACGACGCTGCTCCGGCGGTGCCGCGGGAGTGGGCAAAAGCGATGGACCAGGCCCTGGCGCAGCACCAGAAGTTGCTAGCCGCGAAGAAGGAGAAGGCGGACAGCTACCTCCTGGGACCGGTGCGGCGCCCCGGAAGGCCGGTGTACGGGTGGCTGGAGGCCCAGGCCGGGGACACCGACGACACCAGTGCGGGCCGCGCGCAGGTGCGCGATGCCGAGGAGTCCTTGGAGGTCTTGGTCATCCAGCGGCGGGCGGACGGGAGCCTGACCACGGTCCCGTGGCTGGCTGACGATGAGGAAGGGCCGCTCGGTGCTCTCGTTCTGCCCACGGACTTTCCGCCGAGCCGCCGTGCGGCAGAAGCGGTGGCGGCCAGTTCCCTCACGCTGCCCGCGCTCTTCAGTAAACCGTGGTCGATCGACCGCACCATCGCCGAACTGGAGGGGCTGCTGGTCCCCGCCTGGCAGGTGAAGGAATGCCCATGGTTGGCAGGGGAGTTGCTGCTCGTTCTGGACGAAAATTGTCAGACCCGTCTGTCAGGCTTCCTCCTGGAGTACAGCCGCTCCGACGGGCTGCGGGTCGTAGAGCCGTCACGGGCCGATGATGGCCCGTTGCCGGAAGGCGGGCGGACCACTGCGGCCGAGCGCGGGGTTGCCGGAGAGGACGGTCGGAATGAGCAAGCGGGCGCTGAGGACGTCGGAGAGCGGTTCGGCTCCTCCCGGTCGGTTACGGAGAGCGGTGCGGTGAGCGAGGAACGGCCTGTGGACTCCGGGCCTCCCTCTTTCAACCTGGCCTCCGCACCGTGGATGCCGGTGCAGCACAAGGACGGCACGGTGCAGGAGGTCTCTCTGTCAGAGCTGTTCAGGGAGGCCGGGCAGCTTCGACGGATGGTGGGGGACCTGCCGACGCAGGAGATAGCAGTGCTCCGACTGCTCCTGGCCATCGTGTACGACGCGTTGGCGGACGCACATGGTGCAACGTTTCCCGAGGCGTTGGAGGACTGGGAGGAGCTCTGGCTCTCCGACGACCCGTTTGCCGAGGTCCCTGCCTACCTCGACCGGCACCGTGACCGCTTCGACCTGTTCCATCCCGAGCAGCCCTTCTACCAGGTGGCCGGGCTGCGCACGGCCAGGGACGACCTGGCTCCGCTCAGCCGCATCGTCACCGATGTGCCCGTCGGCTCGGTGTTCTTCAGCATGCGCAGGCCCGGCGTCGACAGGCTCTCCTACGCGGAGGCGGCCCGCTGGCTGGTGCACGCGCACGCATTCGACACCTCAGGCATCAAGTCCGCCCTGGTCGGCGACGAGGAACGGTCGAAGGCAGGAAAGGTCTATCCACTGGGGGTGGGCTCGTTGGGGAATCTGGGCGGCGTCTTCGCCGAAGGCGACACCCTGCGCGAGACGCTGCTGCTGAACTTGCTGGTGCCCAATGAGCTGGACCTCGCCCAGGGCGGAGCCGAGGACGACCGTCCCGCATGGCGACGTGCCCCGACCGGAGCCGCGCCCCGTGATACCCAACGGGCAGCCGGATTACGTGATTTGTACACCTGGCAGTCCAGGAGGCTCCGGCTGCACGCGGAGAACGGAGCGGTGACAGGCGTCGTCCTCGGATATGGGGACCAACTCGCCGTCGCCTCTCCCTGGAAGCTGGAGCCGATGACAGCCTGGCGCCGCAGCCCTGCTCTGGAAAAGCAGCAGCAGCGCGAGCCGGTGTACGCACCGCGGCGTCACGACCCCGGCAGGACGGCCTGGCGCGGCCTGGCCTCTCTTCTTCCCGCGCGCCAGAGCACGAGCGACGTCGGGAAGAAGGGGGAGGCCCCCCGGGCCCTGCGCTCGGGCATCAGTCGCTGGTTCACCCAAGTGATCACCGAAGGGGAGGTCGATCCGGGCAAACTCGTCCGGCTGCGTCTCGTCGGTGCCGTCTACGGCACACAGCAATCGGTGGTGGACGAGGTCGTGGACGACTCCGTGGTCCTCCCGGTGATCACCTTGCACGAGAAGAACCCGGTGTACGGCGCCGCGGCCTTGGACGCCGTTCAGTGGGCCGAGGACGCCGTCGAGGCGTTGGGGCATCTTGCCGGGAACCTAGCGAGGGCTGCCGGAAGGGATCCGGCACCGGCCACCGGCACAGCGAGGGACGCGGGGTTCGGCGCGCTGGACGGTCCTTACCGAGCGTGGCTGACGGACCTGCTGTCCTTCCCCGGCTTGGAGGCGGCGCGACGGGCCTGGAAGTCCACCGTGCGCCGGCGCATGACCCACCTTGGCCGCCAGCTCCTCGCCTCCGCCGGACCGACCTCGGACGAGGGGCGGATGGTCGAACTCCCCGGCCTGGGCCCCCGGTGGATGGACGCCGGCCGCGCCCACATGTGGTTCGCGGGACGCCTGAACAAGGTCCTCGGCCCGGCCACCGACATGCCCCAGGACCCCAGGGAGAGCGCCTCATGACCACCAGCGCGAACCAAAACTTCTCCACACCAGGCACGGACGCCACCGACCGCAGCGTCGCACTGGTGCAAAGCGCCACCCGCCGTACGGTCGGCCGTCTCCAGGGCGGCTACCGCCAGGACGTCGCCTCCGCAGTGGCCGCAGTGGCGCGGTTGCGCCGCGAAGCAGGCCGCGACCCACACGTCTCCCCCACCGCGTGGGGGCTCGACGACCTGGAGGACCTCTCGTTTCTCAGAGACGCGGAGCAGGAGACGGAACAAGAGCGCCGAGGCGACGAGGCTGCACCGCAGCACTTCTCGGCCCGCGCCAGGCAATGGGTGGAAGAGCGACAGGCGCAAGAGGATCGGGCCGTGCACCTGGCGGTGACCCTCTGGGCACTGCACCAGCAGTCCATCCGCGACACCCCGATGCACCAGAGCAACTGGCCGCTGGGACGCGCGGTCCGGCGGCTCGCCCACGGCATGACCGGGACCCAGGATCAGCTTGAGGCTGCCGACACCGGCAAGGGCGGTTCCAGAGACGAGCGGCACCCCGTCGAAGAAGCCAGCGAGACCATCCGCAAGCGTTTCGTGCGGATCGGCACATCGACGGACTTCGACACCCTCAGCGGGCGTCTGCGCCAGATGGTGCTTCTGCTGCGGGCCGCGCGCATCCCCTTGGACTACGGATACCTCGCGGGCCAGCTCCTGCTTTGGCAGAGCGAACCTCTCCAGGACGGCGTACGGCGTGCATGGGGGCGCGAATTCCACCTCGTGTACGCGAGGCGGTCCTCGGCCGAGGACACCAAGGCCGAGTGACGCCCCGCCACAACCCGCACAGCCAACCACTCACGCGCACTTCGACGGCCCACGAGCAGGACTCGAGCAGAAATGGATCTACGGTGACCCGAACCATCCTCGACATCCACATTCTCCAGACCGTCCCGCCGAGCAACCTCAACCGCGACGACACAGGCACCCCCAAGTCGGCTTATTTCGGCGGGGTGCGAAGGGCGCGCGTCTCAAGCCAGGCGTGGAAGCGCGCCACGCGCCGGGCGTTCGAGGACCTCCTGCCCCCGGCGGACCTGGGTGTGCGGACCAAGAAGGTGGCAGCCGCGCTTGCCGAACGGATCGTCGCCCGGAACCCGCACCTGCAACCGGTGTCCGTGCAGCTCGCCACCGACGTACTCAAGGCCGCGACCGGCTCGACCATCGACGTGCCGAAGCGCAAGTCGAAGACCGTCGAAGGGGAGGGGGGAATCCAGGCCCCTGAATCCTCGTACCTGATGTTCTTGAGTGCACGGCAGTTGGACGCCCTCGCCGAGCTGGCCGTCACCGGAAGCGGCGAGGAGGGAGACCCCAAGGAACTCAAGATGTTCCTGAAGGAGAACAAGGCCCACGCCCGGCAGGCCGTCGACACTCGGCACTCGGTCGACATCGGCCTCTTCGGCCGTATGGTCGCCGATTCCGCCGACCTCAACGTGGACGCGGCCACACAGGTGGCCCATGCCCTCAGCGTGCACAAGTCGGACATCGAGTCCGACTACTACACGGCGGTGGACGATCTCAGCTTGGAAGACGAGACCGGTGCGGGAATGATCGGAACCATCGACTTCAACTCAGCCACGCTCTACCGCTACGCCGCCGTGGACGTCGATCAGCTGCGACGCAACCTCGGAGACGGGCTGCGCGAGAACGAGCCGCCGACCACCCCGGTGGAGAAGGCAGTGGGAGCCTTTCTGGAAGCCTTTGTCACCTCCCTGCCGACCGGAAAGATCAACACCTTCGGCAACCACACGCTCCCCTCGGCGGTGATCGTCAAGCTGCGCAACCGCTGGCCCGTCAGCTTCGTGGGTGCCTTCGAAGAACCGGTCCCCAAGACCTCAACGGGTGGATACGTGCGGGAGAGCTGCCGGAAGCTCGCCGCTTTTGTGCCCGACCTGGAGCGGCAGTACGGCATCGCCGACCAGGAACAGAGCTGGGTTTTCCGCGTGGGCGAGGAGACGAGCGCCCTTGGCGAACTCGGCACGGAGGTGTCACTGACGGAGCTCGTGCGCGAGGTGTCCGAGGCGGTGGGCCAGCGGCTGGAGACCAGCGTATGACCGCGCTGCTGCTCCGGCTGGCGGGTCCCATGCAGTCCTGGGGTGCATCCGCCCGCTTCGCCCGCCGCACCACGGAGAACGCCCCCACCAAGAGCGGCGTGCTCGGCCTGCTCTCCGCCGCGCTGGGCCGGTCCCGTGCCGCGGACCTGTCCGACCTGGCCGCGCTGCGGTTCGGCGTGCGGATCGACCAGCCCGGCTCCCGCATGCGGGACTTCCACACCGCTCACCACGCCGACTCCGGCAAAGCCATGCCGCTCTCGGAGCGGTATTACCTCACCGACGCGGTATTCGTCGCCGGCGTCGAGGGCGACGCCGCGCTGCTCCACCGTCTGCATCGCGCCCTCCTGGCGCCGTACTACCTTCCCTACCTCGGCCGCCGATCCTGCCCGCCCTCCCGGCCGGTCGAGATGGGGCCGCCCGTCGACACTTCCCTGGAAGAAGCGCTGCGCGGCGCCCCCTGGCAGGCATCCGGCTGGTACGTCCGGCAGCTGGAGCGCACTGCCCGAGCCAGCGGCAGCTCATCCGGCACGGAAGCGCTGGATCTCCTGCTGGACTGCCCGCCCGGAGAGACTCCCCACCTGTCCCTGCGCGATACGCCGGCCAGCTTCGACCCCCGCCACAGGCGGTACGAACTGCGCGGACTGATCACCGACCGGACCACCGCCGCGTCCCACGACCCGACCACCGGCCTGCGCCCCGTGGGCCCTTCTGACGAGGGCACCACGGAGAGCCTCCCGAGGACCATCTGATGTACCTGACGCGCTTCCGCATCAACACCGCCCGCACCGAGGCCCGGAGGCTGCTGGGCTCACCGCACTTCATGCACGGCGCGGTGAACATGGCCTTCCCCGACGCGCCACCCCGGGACGAACACGGACCACGCGTGCTGTGGCGCCTCGACCACACCCCCTCCGGCCGACCCGACCTGTTCATCGTCAGCCCCAGCAGGCCGGACCTGACCCACCTCGTCGAGCAGATGGGTTGGCCCACCCTCGAAGAGCCGGGATGGTCCACCTTCGCCTATGAGGAATTCCTCGCCACCCTCAAACAAGGAGACACCTGGGGCTTCCGCCTCACCGCCAACCCCGTCCACCACATCCGCAAACCGGGCAGCGCCAAGGACGCCCCCACCAAGAGGACCGCCCACCTGACCCCCAAACACCAGCTCCAGTGGCTCCTCCAACGGCAGCAGAGCGCCGGGTTCGAAATAACGCGTACGCCCGATGCACGCCGCCTGTTGCCCGGACACGGTGACGACCCCGGCGACAAGTACGAGGTGATCGTGCACAACCAGGTGCCGTACCAGTTCCGCAAACGCAACACGCGCTCACGAAGCGAAGTCCGCTTCGTGAGCGTCACCTTCGACGGCCGGCTGCGGATCACCGACCTCGACGTGTTCCGCCGCACCCTCACCCGCGGCCTGGGCAAGGCCAAAGCCTACGGTTGCGGCCTGATGACCCTGGCCCCCCTGCGGTGAGCGGCACCGTCAGCCGCCGGGCCACCTCCACCCCTCACCAGCTGTACCGGGTCAAAGACCGGCTCTCCTTCATCTACCTGGAGCGGTGCACCGTCCACCGCGACGACAACGCGATCACCGCCACGGACACCGACGGCGTCACCCACATCCCCGCAGCGACCATCGGAACACTGCTGCTCGGACCTGGCACCCGCGTTACCCACCAGGCCATGTCCGTCCTCGGCGAATGCGGCGCCGGAGTGGCCTGGGTCGGCGAGCACGGCGTGCGCTTCTACGCCGGCGGCCGACCACTGACCCGCTCCTCCGCCCTGGCCGAAGCACACGCGACCGCCTGGGCCAACCGCCGGAGACGACTGGAAGTCGCCCGAGACATGTACCGTCTGCGCTTCCCGGACGAGGACCCGGCCGGGCACACCCGCGATGAGCTGCTACGCATGGAAGGCCGCCGCCTCAAGGAGTGCTACCGCCGTGAATCCACCCGAACCGGCGTTCCCTGGCGGCGCCGCGAGTACCACCACGGGGACTTCTCCGCAGGCGACGCGCCCAACCAGGCCGTGACCGCTGCCGCGCAATGCATGTACGGCATCGCGCACGCAGTCGTCACCGCCCTCGGCTGCTCCCCTGCACTGGGCTTCGTCCACTCAGGCCACGAACGCTCCTTCGTGCTGGACATCGCCGATCTCTACAAGACCGACATCGCCATCCCGGCGGCGTTCGACGCAGCAGCGTACGGCCCCGACGACGTGGCCACACGGACGCGACGGGCTCTACGCGACCGCATCAACGAGACCGCGCTGTTGGACCGCTGTGTGCGCGACATCAAGCAACTCCTGCGCTGCGGCGAGGCCCACGCCGACGACACCGCAGAAGGCCAGGACAGCGTCACCTTGCAGACCGACGGGGACCTTCACGTGGCGAGCGGGCGGAACTACGGGGAAGACCCGATCTGGTGACCGTCATCATCCTGGCCAACTGCCCAGCCGGACTCCGAGGCTTCCTGACCCGCTGGCTACTGGAACTCTCCCCCGGCGTCTTCCTGGGCTCCCCCTCAGCACGCGTACGAGAGATCCTGTGGGCCGAGGTATGCCAATACTCCGGCCAAGGCCGCGCCCTGCTCGCCTACCAGACCAACAACGAGCAGGGCTTCACCTTCAAGACTCGTGATCACGGCTGGCACCCCATCGACCACGAGGGCCTAACACTCCTACGCCGCCCAAACCCCACCCACTCCCCTGCAACGCCCCTACCTCCAAGCCCCCCAAACAGGGCTGGAGCAAGGCCGCCAAACGCCGCCGCTTCGGAAACAACTAGTGAAGTCGTGCGTCCTATGCAACATAAGCCCATTACGTCGGAATTTGCGGTAGTGGGTAAAACCCGGCGCTCTCCGGTGTGAAGCCCCTGGTCGCGGCCTGTGGTCCCCGCGCATGCGGGGCTGTTCCCGTGCGGTGCCCTGACTTGAGCTATCGGGTCAGGTGGTCCCCGCGCATGCGGGGCTGTTCCCGTCAAGCGTCTGACCTGCAAGGCCGATCCTCAGTGGTCCCCGCGCATGCGGGGCTGTTCCCCGACACGAGCTCGGTCGGGCCGGTCGTGTCGTGTGGTCCCCGCGCATGCGGGGCTGTTCCCGCCATGCGCTCCTTCTTCTCCGCCAGCGGGCTGTGGTCCCCGCGCATGCGGGGCTGTTCCCGGCCACGGGACTTGAACCAATCGCACGCCGTGGTGGTCCCCGCGCATGCGGGGCTGTTCCCCACGCCGCCCGCATATACGCCGTCACTGTTGCGTGGTCCCCGCGCATGCGGGGCTGTTCCCAGGTTCACGATCCGGTACGCAGGGGTTCCCTGGTGGTCCCCGCGCATGCGGGGCTGTTCCCCACACGTGGTCGCCGTTGTCGAGCGTGGGGGCGTGGTCCCCGCGCATGCGGGGCTGTTCCCTAGCCACCGTGATACTCCGCAGATTCCCCGGGGTGGTCCCCGCGCATGCGGGGCTGTTCCCGACGCGAGCGGTATGCGGCAGCATTCCAGCGGGTGGTCCCCGCGCATGCGGGGCTGTTCCCCCACCAGAGACAGCAGCACCCCGCAAGGAGAGGTGGTCCCCGCGCATGCGGGGCTGTTCCCTGGTGAATCACCCACGGGTCCTGGATGCTGGGGTGGTCCCCGCGCATGCGGGGCTGTTCCCACGAGGTCCTCGACCTGGAGGTAGATGACGTCGTGGTCCCCGCGCATGCGGGGCTGTTCCCGGGACGACCTATACAAGGACGTACGGAAGTCAGTGGTCCCCGCGCATGCGGGGCTGTTCCCGGATGCGGTGATTTCGGCTGCTGCCGCCTCACGTGGTCCCCGCGCATGCGGGGCTGTTCCCGGCGCCGCCCCGCCCGTCGACGAGCTCACGGTGTGGTCCCCGCGCATGCGGGGCTGTTCCCGCGTCGAAAACGTCGTCCCACGTGTCGAAGTCGTGGTCCCCGCGCATGCGGGGCTGTTCCCGTGGCAAGCATGGTCTCTCCTTGCGGGGTGCTGGTGGTCCCCGCGCATGCGGGGCTGTTCCCGCGGGCCGGATGCCCTTGCTCCACACGGTGGCGTGGTCCCCGCGCATGCGGGGCTGTTCCCAGGGTGAAGCCGAACGTCTCCGTCACGGTCCCGTGGTCCCCGCGCATGCGGGGCTGTTCCCCTTGTCGAGCGCTTCCTTGGCTTCCGGACCGCGTGGTCCCCGCGCATGCGGGGCTGTTCCCGCAGTAGCGTTACCTACGAAAGGCACAACATGGTGGTCCCCGCGCATGCGGGGCTGTTCCCTCCTCTTGCCGCAGGATCGCCCCGCAGTGGAGTGGTCCCCGCGCATGCGGGGCTGTTCCCTGATCCGCACGTCCTTCGAGGCCGGCGTCGACGTGGTCCCCGCGCATGCGGGGCTGTTCCCGGCACCACCGAGGTTGTCACACAGCGGGTTGCGTGGTCCCCGCGCATGCGGGGCTGTTCCCGCTCCCATGCGCCACCGACAACGGCCGCGCGAGTGGTCCCCGCGCATGCGGGGCTGTTCCCTCCGAGTCGCCGCCGATGGTGACCGCTTCACGGTGGTCCCCGCGCATGCGGGGCTGTTCCCGCATCAACCCCGGCAAGACCCTGTAGCCCACGTGGTCCCCGCGCATGCGGGGCTGTTCCCGGCGGGGGTCGGTCATCGTGTCGGCTCCTCGGGTGGTCCCCGCGCATGCGGGGCTGTTCCCTGCTCCGTGCTCCTCCAGCCACGCGAGAGTTGGTGGTCCCCGCGCATGCGGGGCTGTTCCCAGGCCCAGTTCCATGCCGCCCTTGAGGTCGAGGTGGTCCCCGCGCATGCGGGGCTGTTCCCGCCGTCGGCCGGGGTCGTACGGGCGGTGACCGGTGGTCCCCGGCATGCGGGGCTGTTCCCTTCACCGCTTGGTCCCCGACGCCGACGTCGCCGTGGTCCCCGCGCATGCGGGGCTGTTCCCCCGGCGGCCTGCACTTCACCGGCGCCGCGGGGGTGGTCCCCGCGCCTGCGGGGCTGTTCCCGCGTGTTGAACAGCTTTGACACCGTGTGCATCGTGGTCCCCGCGCAGGCGGGGCGAAGGCTGCCCAGCAGTACGGAGGGCTCGGCGATACCGCCCGCCGTCGTCTGTACGCGATTGAAGCCCGGGCACGATTGAAGCCCGGGCACACGGACATCTGCGCAACGACGTCCAGGCTCAACGGGCTGGCCTGCTTGAGCGGCTGACAGCAGCTCGAATCCAGCTGACGCGTCCCACGCTTCGCAACGCGCCAGCAGCACTCTCCTTGGCCGAAGAGATCGAGGAATTCAGCGCTCTTTCCCCAGCGCGCAAGCTCAGCGCCGCGAGCCACCTGGCGATCCGGGGGCTGACGAGCTATCGGCCGAGCGCGGCCAAAATCGCTTCTCCCTTTTCCGGGGCGGTGCCGTGTTCGGGCCAGCGGGGATGTTCCACTGGCATCCCTCCGTCACGCAGCCATGCCCAGGTATCCGCGACTGTATCCGCCAACGGTCGGCAGCTCAGTCCTGCTTCCTGTGCCCGCCGGGAATCGACCTTCCATACTCCCGCGTGGGTGCGCCACAACGGCAGTTCGGTCCACTGCTTCACCTCATGGTCCAGGAGAAGCTTGTCCGGTGCCCACACGAGCTGCGCGCTTGAGCCAGTCGCCAGTACACAAGCCGCGAGGAAACCGCGCATGGTCTCCTGGCCGACCGGCGCCACACAGTTACACGCACCACCCCGACCCGTGGCAGCTTGATCCACTGCGAAAGCAGCAACGTCTCGCACGTCGATCGGCTGAATTGTCTTCTCCGGTGCCCCTGGCGCCAACATCCGTCCTCCCTGAGCGGCACGGCGAAGCCACCATGGAAGCCGACCGACATATTCACTAGGCCCAGGGATGACCCCCGGCCGCAGAATGACTGTCCGCTCCTCGCCGAACGCAGCGGCAGCCGCTCGCTCCGACCCTGCCTTCTGCCGCCCGCAGTACCAGTCCGGGCCGTCCCAGCCCTCTGGCATCCGCCCGTACTCGGCATCAGCGTCCGGTGGCCCGTCCAGCAGCTCCGAGTCCTCCGTCAACGGTTCATCCGGCCACCCGCGGTAGGCGTTTACAGTGGAGACATACACGTACCGCTCGGCTACCGGCTGCAGCGCGCGGGCCCCGGCGAGTACGTCGCGCGGCGCCATCTCGGAGGCGGATGTGTCTACCACAGCGTCCCACGGGCCTTGCTCGGCGAGATGCGCCAGATCGGCCTCTACGCGACGGTCACCGCACACTGTCCTGACGCCTTCGGGAGAGGAACCAGACCGACCGCGGTTGAATACCAGTGGACAAGCGGCCAGCGTTGATTATGGCTTCTCTTAGAACCGCGCGAGTGCGTTGCCGTAACAGTCGCCGCACATGTCGCTGAGAGAAGTCGGCGGCCCGTCGGCAGTACACGTAGATGGCTTCGAGTAAGTGGACACCGGCCAGACACAGCAGTGCGCCGCCCTCCGGAGCGGACGGGCTCGAGCAGGCGTCGGCACTTGTCGTGGTCGCAGCCGAGGGTTTCGACCTACGGCCCTAACCTCGCGGCACAACCGGCGCTCTGGAGCGCGTACGCACGTTCAGCTGAGCTGATAGGTCTCCTCAATCACGACGAGCGCTTTTGTGCTGCACGGGTTCCGCCGTTTCCCATCTGTGGTGTGCTCTGCCGGGGGTTCGAACCTGCGGCGACAACGAGGTCTTCGCCTGCAGCACGGATCCAGCACCGGAACGGAAACGGGGCCGACCCGAAATCGGGCCGACCCCAGCCGACCTGCACGTTTGCCAGGTCAGCGACCAACTGATACGTCAGGCATTACACATTGAAGCGGAACTCCACCACGTCCCCGTCCTGCATCACGTAGTCCTTGCCCTCCATGCGGGCCTTGCCGGCGGCGCGGACGTCGGTGACGGAGCCGGTGGCGATGAGGTCGTCGTAGGAGATGACCTCGGCCTTGATGAAGCCGCGCTGGAAGTCGGTGTGGATGACACCGGCGGCCTCGGGGGCGGTGGCGCCCTTCTTGATGGTCCAGGCGCGGGCTTCCTTCGGGCCGGCCGTCAGGTAGGTCTGGAGGCCGAGGGTGCGGAAGCCGACGTGGGCGAGGGTGGCGAGGCCGGGCTCCTCCTGGCCGACGGTCTGGAGGAGTTCGAGGGCTTCCTCCTCGTCGAGCTCGGCGAGGTCCGCCTCCAGCTTGGCGTTGAGGAAGACGGCCTCGGCGGGGGCCACCAGAGCGCGCTGCTCGTCCTTGAAGGACTCGTCCGTCAGCTCGTCCTCATCGACGTTGAAGACGTAGATGAACGGCTTGGTCGTCAGCAGGTGCAGCTCGTGCAGCGGCTCGGCGCGCTCGGTGCCCTGGGCGATGCCGGCGGAGAAGAGGGTGCGGCCCTCCTCCAGGATGTCCTTCGCCTCCTGGACGGCCTTGACCTGCGGCTGCTTGTCCTTCTTGACCCGGGATTCCTTCTCCAGGCGGGGCAGGACCTTCTCGATGGTCTGGAGGTCGGCGAGGATCAGCTCGGTGTTGATGGTCTCGATGTCGTTCTTGGGCGAGATCTTGCCGTCGACGTGGACGACGTTCTCGTCCTTGAAGGCCCGGATGACCTGGCAGATGGCGTCGGACTCACGGATGTTGGCCAGGAACTTGTTGCCCAGGCCCTCGCCCTCGCTGGCGCCGCGCACGATGCCCGCGATGTCGACGAAGTCGACGGTGGCGGGCAGGACCTTCTGCGACTGGAAGAGCTCGGCCAGCTTGCCGAGGCGGGGGTCGGGGACGCCCACGACGCCGACGTTCGGCTCGATGGTGGCGAACGGGTAGTTGGCCGCCAGCACCTCGTTCTTGGTCAGGGCGTTGAACAGGGTCGACTTGCCGACATTCGGCAGGCCGACGATTCCGATCGTGAGCGACACGTGGCGACTACTTCCCGTGGCCCCTCGCGGGGTTCTCCATAGTGGGGTCTGTTGGCGGACAGGCGGCCCTCGAAGGCCGACCACCCAGTCTACGGAAGGCCCCGGATCGCCCTCCCCCGGCCGCTGTTCCTCCGCCCGGCGGATCGCGGGGCGTGCCGGTCCGGTGGCGGTGGCGGATATCGCGTGTCCATGACCGCCGGGCCGGGCACGTACGACCTACCGTGGCCCGGTGGAGCAACGCAGCGCGCACCCGACCCAGCACGACCCGTATGAGCTGTACGGGGACCCCGAGCCGTACGAGCCGCCCCGCCGGTACGGCGACGAGCCGCGTCAGGGCCACACGCCGACCGACGACGCCGCCGGCATGGGCGGCGGCGAGGTCCCAGCCGGAAGCGTCCGCATCCGGCGCAGGCCGCGCCTGCCCCGTCCGGCCGCGCCCTCGTCCTCTCCCCCGCCCGCGCCTCCGCCCCCGTCCGGGCGCGGAGGGGTGCAGGGGCACCGGCCGTCCGCCCACCGTCCTGCGTCTTCCGGGGAGGGGGCGCCCGCCGGGGCGCCGCGCGCGGCGCGTGGCAGGCTGCCCGCGCCCCGGCTGACGGGGCTGGGCGTCGGAGTGTTCGCCACGCTGCTGATGGCGGCCTTCGGCGCGCTCGCCGGGATGCTGCCGAGCGGGGTGCCCGTGGCCTACGGCAGCGTGTACGTGCTCGTCTGCGTCGCCGCGGCGCTGTGGGTGCGGCCCGCCGAGCTGTTCGCGGCACCGGTCGCGGTGCCGCTCGCCTACACGGTCGGGCTGTTCTCGGTGGGCGGGTCGGGGAAAGGCGTCGCCGGGTTGCTCCAGGACGTCTTCACCGGGCTCGCGCTGCACGCCGTCTGGCTGTACGCGGGGACGCTGCTCGCCGGGCTGATCGTCCTCGTACGGAGGACGAAGCTGGCCCTGGAGCGCCGCAGGAGGCGGCGCTCCAGGGAAGAGGCGCGGCCGGCGACGCGATAGCCGTTCAGCGGCGCGACCGCGGCACGATGACCCACGCCATGGCTGCGGCGATCCCGGTGGCGGCCGTAACCGCGGTGACCGCGGTGACCCACGCCATAACCGCCGTGGTCGGCGTAACCGCCGTGGCCGCTGTAACCGCGGTGCTCAGGCCCGCAGCCTCTCGGACGCCTCGGAGCGCAGGTCGCGCCGCAGCTCCTTGGGGAGCGAGAACTGCATGTGCTCGTCGACCGGCTTGACGATCTCCACCTCGTCCCAGCCGCGCTGCGCCAGCCACTCCAGCACGCCGTCGACCAGCACCTCCGGCACGGAGGCGCCGGAGGACAGGCCGATGGTCTCCACGCCCTCCAGCCAGGCCTCGTCGATCTCCTCGGCGTTGTCGACGAGGTGGCCGTCCCTGGCACCGTGCGTCAGCGCCGTCTCGACCAGGCGGACGGAGTTGGAGGAGTTCCTGGAGCCGACGACCAGCACCAGGTCGGCCTCGGCCGCGACCTGCTTGATGGCGGTCTGGCGGTTCTGCGTGGCGTAGCAGATGTCGTCGCTGGGCGGCGAGAGCAGGTTGGGGTAGCGGCCCTGGAGGGCGTCGACCGTCTCCATCGTCTCGTCCACCGACAGGGTGGTCTGGGAGAGCCACACGACCTTCTCCGGGTCGCGGACCTCGACGTTCTTCACGTCCTCCGGGCCGTCGACGAGCGTGATGTGGTCGGGGGCCTCACCGCTGGTGCCGATGACCTCTTCGTGCCCCTCGTGGCCGATCAGGAGGATGTCGTAGTCCTCCTTGGCGTAGCGCACGGCCTCCTTGTGCACCTTGGTGACCAGCGGACAGGTCGCGTCGATGGTGGCCAGCTTGCCGCGCGCGGCCTCCTCGTGGACGGTCGGGGCCACGCCGTGCGCGGAGAAGATGACGATCTCACCCTCGGGGACCTCCTCCGTCTCCTCGACGAAGATCGCGCCCTTCTTCTCCAGCGTCTGGACGACGTACTTGTTGTGCACGATCTCGTGCCGCACGTAGATCGGAGCGCCGTACTGCTCCAGTGCCTTCTCCACGGCGATCACCGCGCGGTCGACGCCGGCGCAGTAGCCGCGGGGGGCGGCGAGCAGGACGCGGCGGCGACCCCCAGCGGCGGGTTCGGCTGTCGTGGCTTCCGATGTGTCGGCGGGCCGGCGGTCGGGCGTTCCAGTCATGGCTCCATCGTAAGGG
>NZ_JASKYT010000008.1:0-55184 GCF_041028275.1 Streptomyces sp. PU-14G | reverse complement strand
ACCCGGCCCCCGGGGGGTCAGCCGGGCAGCAGGCTCCCGGCGAGGACGGCGGCTCGGCAGGCGGCCTCGGCGCCCCAGGCCGTCTGCAGGGCGTGGACCTTGCGGAGAAGCAGGGTGAGGTCGTACTCGTCGGTGTAGCCGACGGCACCGTGCACCCGCAGCGCGGTGCGGGCCGCGCGGTGGGCGGCCCGCGTGCAGGCCGCCTTGGCGGCGGGCAGGTCGCGCGGGTCCGCCGCCGCGTCCCCCCGTACGGCCAGTGCCGCGCCCCGCAGCAGCGGCGCCGCGAACTCCAGCGCGACGGCGGCGTCCGCCAACTGGTGCTTGACGGCCTGGAAGGAGCCGATGGCCCTCCCGAACTGCCGTCGCGCCCCGGCGTACTCCACGCTGCCCGCCAGCAGCGCCTGGCCCGCGCCCAGCAGTTGCGCGGCCGTCAGCAGCGTGGCCAGCGCCCGCAGCCGTCCGGTGTCGCCCGGCACCGCCTCGCCGGGGGCGCACCGGACCAGGTGCCGGGTCGGGTCGACGGACGGCAGCGGGGCGCCGTGCGAGGCGGCGGCGAAGAGCGCCGGGGGGTTCACCCCGGCTGGGGCTCTGCTCTGCGGCCTGGAGGCGCCGTCCCCGCGCGCACGGGACGGGCCCGTCCCGTGCGTCAGGACGAAGGCGGCGTCCGCGGCGTGGGCGTCGACCGCGTAACCCGGAGCCGCGGGGTCGGTGACCGTCACCAGCCGGTCGCCCGTCAGCAGCCCCTCGCTCCAGGCGGAAGTGCCCGGCAGCGCCGCCGCGACGGCGACCGTCTCCACGAGCGGCCCCGGCGCTCCGGCGCGGCCGATCTCGACGAACGCGGCGGCCAGTTCGGCGGGGTACCAGCCCAGGCCGCCGCACTCCTCGGGGACGGCGAGGGCCGGCAGGCCGGTCCCGGCGAGGGAACGCCACAGGGCACGCCCCGGCCCGTGGTCGCCCGCGGCCCAGGCCCGGGCGGCCTGGGGCGGCGCGGCGTCGGTGAGGAGACGGCGCACGGTCTCGGCGTAGGCGAGCTGGTCCTGGTCGGGCAGCAGGCGCATGGCTGTTCAGCGTCCCCTCGGCAGGCCGAGCACGCGCTCGGCGACGATGTCGCGCTGGATCTCGTTGGTCCCGGCGTAGACCGGGCCCGCCTGTGCGAAGGTCCAGCCGTCCAGCCAGGCGGACTCCTCCAGCCCCTCGGTGATCTCGGCGGTGCCGGGCCCGAGCAGGTCCAGGGCGGTGTCGTGGAGTTCGATGTCCAGTTCGGACCAGAACAGCTTGTTCATGGAGGAGGGGATCGCTGCCCGCGGGTCCTCGGGCGCGGACGCCGCCGCGCAGCCGGCCAGTTGGTAGGCGCGGGCCTTGATCCACACGTCGGCCACCTGCCCGGCGCGCGCGGTGTCTGCCGGGTCGGCGTGCTGCCGCCACAGTTCCCGCAGGCGTGCGGCGGCGGCCGTGAACCGCCCGGGTGAGCGCAGGGTGAGTCCGCGCTCGTTGCCCGCGGTCGACATGGCGGCGCGCCATCCCGCTCCGGCCTCACCGATGACGTCCGCGTCGGGCACGAACACGCGGTCGAGGAAGATCTCCGCGAAGGCGGGCTTGCCGTCCAGCCGCCCGATGGGCCGCACGGTGACGCCCTCCGCGTCCAGCGGGAACATCAGGTAGCTCAGCCCCCGGTGCCGCTCCGCCTGCGGTTCCGTGCGGAAGAGTCCGAAGGCGCGGTCGGCGAACGCGGCCCGCGACGACCAGGTCTTCTGGCCGCTCAGCAGCCAGCCGCCGCCGTCGCGGTCCGTGCGCTCGGCACGGGAGCGCAGCGAGGCCAGATCCGATCCCGCTTCCGGTTCCGACCAGGCCTGGGCCCAGATCGTCTCGCCCGAGGCCATCGCGGGCAGGATGCGGGCCAGTTGTTCCTCGGTGCCGTGGGCGAAGAGGGTGGGGGCCAGGAGGTTGATGCCGTTCTGGCTGACGCGCCCGGGAGCGCCGGCCGCGTAGTACTCCTCCTCGAAGAGCAGCCACTCGGTCAGGCTCGCCTCGCGGCCACCGAAGGCGCGGGGCCAGGAGACGACGGACCAGCCGCCGTCGTACAGCAGGCGTTCCCAGTCGCGGTGGGCGGCGAAGCCCTCGGCCGTCTCCATGGAGGGCAGCGGCTCGGCGGGCACGTGAGCGGCGAGCCAGGCCCGCGCCTCGGCCCTGAACGCCTCCTCGGCCCGGGTGAGGTCCAGATCCATGGTCAGGCTCCCTCGGGTGCGTCGGCCGGGGGCGCGGCCTCGCGCCGCGAGGCGTCCCGCATCGCGCGCGCGTCCATGCCGCCGAGCGAGTCGGCCCCGGTCTCGGCGTTGTGCGCGTGCGCCACGTGGTGCAGTCCGAAGACGGAGTCGAGCCCGCTGTGCAAGCCCATCAGGTCTTCGGCCTGGTTGACGGCGCGCTTGGTGAGGGCGAGTCCGAAGCGCGGCATCTCGGCGATGCGGGCGGCCAGCGCGTCGGCTTCGGCGGCGAGGTCGGCGCGCGGGACGACGCGGTTGACCATCCCGATCTCGTACGCGCGCCGCGCGCTCATCCGCTCGCCCGTGTAGAGGAACTCCTTGGCGAGGCGCGGCCCCATCACCCAGGGGTGGGCGAAGTACTCGACGCCGGGGATGCCCATGCGCACGACCGGGTCGGCGAAGAAGGCGTCCTCGCTGGCCACGATCAGGTCGCACACCCAGGCGAGCATCAGGCCGCCGGCCACGCAGGCGCCCTGCACGGCGCAGACGACGGGTTTGGGCAGCTCGCGCCAGCGGCGGCACATGCCCAGGTAGACCTCGGACTCGCGGGCGTACCGCGCGTCGGCGCCCTCCTTGCCGACGTGATCCCACCACAGGCCCGCTTTGCGGGGGAAGGTCAGGTGGGCGTCGCGTTCGGGGGTGCCGATGTCGTGTCCGGCGCTGAAGTGCTTGCCCGCGCCGGCGAGGACGAGCGCGTGGACCTCGTCGTCGTCGGCGGCGCGCTGGAAGGCCGCGTCGAGTGCGTAGGTCATCGCGGAGTTCTGCGCGTTGCGGTAGGCGGGACGGTTGAGGGTGACGCGGGCGAGCGCGCCGACGCGCTCGTAGGTCACGACGTCGGCCGCGCCGGGGCTGGTCGGGGTGTCGTCGGGCATGGGCTGCTCTCCTCGGTGCTCGCGTGCTCTCCTCGGCGAGGGCTTCCCTAACAAGTGTTTGGTAGATTAGCTTGGCCCCGACGGCACGTCGAGACCCTCCAGGCGGCGGAGCCGGCCGAGCGAGACCGCGAACCGAGAAGCCGCGGAAGACCGCGAACCGAGAAGTGGACCGCGAACCGAGAAGGGGCCCCGCGTGATCCGAGCGAGCAGCACCCCGCCCGCCTGCCCAGCCCCGCACGGGCTGCTGGCCGGCCGCTCCGTCGTCGTCACCGCCGCCGCCGGGAGCGGGATCGGCGGGGCGACGGCCCGCCGCGTCCTGGAGGAAGGCGCCGAAGGCGTCGTCCTCGGCGACACCCACGAACGCCGCCTCGGCGAGAGCGCGCGGGCACTGGCGGCGGAGTTCGGGCCCGAGCGGGTGCACGCCGTGCGCTGCGACGTCACCGACGAGGACGAGGTGCACGCCCTCCTGGACGCCTGCACCACCCACCACGGCCGCGTCGACGTGCTCGTCAACAACGCGGGGCTCGGCGGCACCGCCGAG
This sequence comes from Streptomyces sp. PU-14G, assembly GCF_041028275.1. Classification (NCBI taxonomy): domain Bacteria; kingdom Bacillati; phylum Actinomycetota; class Actinomycetes; order Kitasatosporales; family Streptomycetaceae; genus Streptomyces; species Streptomyces sp. PU-14G. The sequence continues at coordinate 51,510 of NZ_JASKYT010000008.1, read as the reverse complement.
GTCGTGGAGATGACCGACGAGCAGTGGTCCCGCGTCCTGGACGTCACCTTGAACGGCACCTTCCGCTGCACCCGCGCGGCCCTGCGCGCGATGCGCGACCAGCCCGGCGGCGGAGTGATCGTCAACAACGCCTCGGTCGTCGGCTGGCGCGCCCAGCGCGGGCAGGCGCACTACGCGGCGGCCAAGGCCGGCGTCATGGCGCTGACCCGCTGCGCCGCGCTGGAGGCCGCCGAACTCGGCGTACGGATCAACGCCGTCTCGCCCTCCCTTGCCCTGCACGAGAACCTGGTGAAGGTCACCACCCCCGAACTCCTGACCGAGCTGACCTCCCAGGAGGCGTTCGGCCGGTACGCGGAACCCTGGGAGGTCGCCAACGTGATCGTCTTCCTGGCCAGCGACTACTCCTCGTACATGACAGGCGAGGCCGTCGCGGTCAGCAGCCGGCACCCGTGAGGCCCGTGAAAGCTGTGAGGCTTGTGAGAGCCGTGAGGGCAGCGGCGGGCATGACCAGCGCGTACGCCGCCCGACGGACAATGGACGCATGGTGACGCCGAAGAAGACCCCCCAGGGCGCCGGGCGCCGGGCCGAACTGCTGGCGACCGCGGCCGAGGTGTTCGCGGAGCTGGGCTACAACGCCACGACCGTCCGCACCATCGCGGACCGCGCCGGGATGCTCGCGGGCAGCCTCTACTACCACTTCGACTCCAAGGAGTCGATGGCGGACGAGATCCTCAGCGCCTTCCTGACCGACCTGTGGGAGGGCTACCAGCGGATCGAGGAGACCGGCGCGTCACCCCGCGCCACGTTCGAAGGGCTGGTCACCGAGTCGTTCCGGCAGATGGAGCGGCACCGCCCCGCCGTCGTCATCTACCAGAAGGAAGCACGCCGGCTCGCCTCCCAGGAGCGGTTCCGCTACCTGGCCGACTCCCAGGAACGGTTCCAGAAACTGTGGACCCGCACGCTGGAGCGCGGCGTGGCCGACGGCAGCTTCCGGGCCGGCCTCGACGTGCCCGTCGCCTACCGGTTCGTCCGCGACACCGTCTGGGTGGCCGCCGTCTGGTTCCGGCCCGAAGGACGCAAGAGCGCAGCCGAGATCGCCGAACAGTACACGTCGATGGTGCTCGACGGAATCGCCACCTGAGGCGCACGTGCCCGGTGGCCCCACCCAAGCGAGGAGTGTGAACGGGATGTCCCGCGGCGAGGCCTACATAGTCGAAGCGGTCAGGACCCCCGTCGGCAAGCGCGGCGGCGCGCTCGCCGGCGTCCACCCGGCGGACCTGGCCGCGCACACGCTGCGCGCGCTGGTCGAGCGGGCAGGCGTGGACCCGGAAGCCGTCGAGGACGTCGTCCTCGGCTGCCTCGACACCGTCGGACCGCAGGCCGGGGACATCGCCCGCACCGCCTGGCTGGCCGCGGGACTGCCCGAGTCGGTGCCCGGCGTCACCGTCGACCGGCAGTGCGGCTCCTCCCAGCAGGCCCTGCACTTCGCCGCCCAGGCCGTCATGTCGGGCACCGCGGACCTGGTGGTGGCCGGCGGCGTGCAGAACATGTCGCAGATCCCCATCGCCTACGCCTCACGCCAGGCCGGCGACCCCCTCGGCCTCACCGAAGGCCCCTACCACGGCTCCACCGGCTGGCGGGCCCGCTACGGCGACGCACCCGTCAACCAGTTCCACGGCGCCGAGATGATCGCCCGGCAGTGGGACATCAGCCGCGAGGAGATGGAACGCTGGGCCCTGCGCTCGCACCAGCGCGCCGTCCGCGCGCTCGATCAGGGATACTTCGAGCGGGAGACCGCGGCGTGGGGCGACCACGCGGCCGACGAGGGCCCCCGGCGCGGCACCACCCTGGAGAAGATGGCCTCCCTCGACCCGCTGGTGGAGGGCGGACGGCTCACCGCGGCCGTCTCCTCGCAGATCTCCGACGCCTCCTCCGCCGTGCTGCTCGCCTCCGAAGAGGCCGTGCGCGTCCACGGCCTGACCCCGCGCGCCCGCGTGCACCACCTCTCGGCGCGCGGCGAGGACCCCATCCGCATGCTCTCGGCGCCCATCCCGGCGACCGCGCACGCCCTCAAGCGGGCCGGCATGACCCTCGACGACATCGACCTCGTCGAAATCAACGAGGCGTTCGCCTCCGTGGTGCTGGCCTGGCTCAGGGACACCGGCTGCGACCCCGAGAAGGTCAACGTCAACGGCGGCGCCATCGCGCTGGGGCACCCGTTGGGTGCCACCGGTACCAAGCTGATGACCACGCTGCTCCACGAGTTGGAGCGCAGCGGCGGGCGGTACGGGCTCCAGACCATGTGTGAGGGCGGTGGGCAGGCGAACGTGACGATCGTCGAACGGGTGTAGCCCTTCGGGGCTCAGCGGCCCGGGGTCGCTGGGGCTGCTGTTCGGCCGCGGGTTCGTTGAGGCCGGTAGCGCAGTCCCGCACGCCCCTGCGGGGGCGCCCCCCGGTGCGCACGCTGACGGGCTGGTCAACGCCCGGTGCCATCGCTGCGGCGCGCTCGGCGATCCCGGTGATCCCTCCCCGAGGAGCGGCGCGGCGACGGCTCCACGCAGTGATCACAGGCCCGGACAACGACCACTGCTCGCCCGATAAGGCACTTGTACACGGCGTGAGTTCACTCACCCGAACACATCACCAGACCAGCGACCCCGGACCGTCCAGTCTTCGGCCCGCAGCTGGTCGATGATCTTGGCGCGGAGCTGTGCGGCCTCGTCGGGGTCCACGGTCACATCGGTCATGGAAGAGGTACCTTCAGTTCGTTCGGTGGCAACTGGGCGACCGAGCGGGCCTGTTGGCCCATCGGTCGGCTGCGACGCTAGCCAGGACGTCCCCCTTGAGGGCGGCTACGCGCCGCGCGGAGCCGCATCAGCCCCCTGGCCGATCCCAACCATGGCCGCGACCCGACGGCACCGGTACGCCAAAGCGCAGCCATATCTGGGCCACTTCAATGCGGAGCCACTTTCATCGCGGAACAGCGACTCGTCTGCGGGAGGAGCAACACGGCCCCGGCCGGGGCCAGGACCGTGGGGAGGCGGTTGGTGAGGGGCCGTGCTGTCGCATGCCAACTCCCGGAGATGGCCTCGATGCGGCGGCGCTCTGGCGTACCGGTGCCACCGGTGATCCGGGGACAGTGGCAGCCGGGTCGATCTCACGACCCGCGCCACAGGCGTACCGACATGGGGATGCGAGCAATGACTCCGACAACCAAGCTGATCGAGGAGCCGGTCCTGGGGAGGCTGGTCGACACTCGTCAGTTCAACCTCAGCCACCTCGCCGCACCCGGATCGTTGGCCCGGCGAGCAGTACGGGAAGCGCTGAACGGCCGGGCCGAGGAGGGCCGGGTCGACGACGCCGTTCTGGTCACTGACGAAATCGTGGGTAACGCTGTTCGCCATGCCGGAGGCGCAGTGTCTCTCGCCCTCGGCGTCTACGAGCACGGGGCCGTGATCGAGGTCACCGATCGGGGAACTGACACAACGGTCATCCCCTCAGCGCAATCCGCCCCGCTCGTCGGTCAGGACAAGCTCGGGCTCGACGGCATCGACGTGGAATCGCTGCCCGAGACCGGCCAGGGTCTGCTCATCGTCGCGCACTGCGCCACAGCCTGGAGGGTCAAGCGAGTCGAGATCGGCAAAGCCGTGATTGCCGTATTCGTCTTGCCCAGTAGGGTCGCGTGACCACGGACCGCAACGGCCTGCGGAGTTGCCGGTTGCGCTTGCGTGAGGCCAAGGGACTCGGTCACGAGTCTCTCACCTCCGGTAGCCCCCGCCATCCGGACAGCGGCGGGACGGCCATCGGCCCGGTATCCGCACGCTGTCCGCGCGATCGTCAGAAGGCTGGGCACGGGCGAATCAGCCCCAGGCCTACTGCTCCCCCGCCGACAGGAAGGGCACGACGCCTCCCTCACCGGCAGGGCTGTGGTGGTGGCCCAACGGGATCCTCCGCTGCACATCCCATCGGTAGGCTCGCTGCTCTCCCCTCGCCCGGCGCAGTTCAACGAGGTCGACCGAGGTGATGTCGAGATGCACGGGCGGGAGCGTACGCAAGTGCGCAACACTGGCGATCACAGGCGCTGCGGGTCGGTCGCGGTTGTTGTACTGGATACCGAGGTGTGGTCGGAAGGCGGCGGTGGGTTTCCCTCCGGGAACGCCCGTCTGGCGGCCGATCGCACTCAGGACTGCGTGCAGGCGTATCAGCGGACCCCAGGGTGAGAGCGAGTAGCGGATCGCACCCCGGGAGCCAGCAAGGGGAGTCGCGCGAAAGCGAAACGCTGCGAGGGGAAGCCGTGCCGCCAAGTCGGTGAGACGGTGGAGTTGGTCGTTGGTGACCTGTGAGGTGTCCCCTATCCGCACCATGGTCACGTGCAGGCCATCGTCTGGCACTGGGTCCATGCCCAGATCAGCCAGTTCGTTCTGGCAGCGCTGGGCATGACTGAGCAAGCGCGGGCAGTCGGAGAACGTGAGCATCCAGTAGTACGCCCGGCGGCCATCGGACCAACCAGGGCGGGCCCAGTGGTCGGTCATTCGCTCCAAGGCAGCGAAGGCGTACCAGTCGTTCTTGACGATCAGCTCATGGTCGTCAAGATCGGCCGGCGGGCTGGAAGGGAATGCCCTTGGGTCGGCCTCCAACAGTGTTGCCACGTGTCTCCTCACCTCTCTGGCACGGACGCCCCGCCTGGCCCGGAAACCACCAGCTCAGCTTGGGGCTTCGAGCGCCACGCCCGCAGTTCATCGGCATAGTCCCCTACCGCGGATTCGGTGTGCCAGGGTTGGGCGCGTTCGTACAGCTCGTTCGCACGCTGCCACACCGATTTGATCGGCGCGGTAGTGCCTGCCCGCAGAGCGCTGCGGCCGAGAGCCATGGAGTGCTCTACTTCGGGCCGCTCCTGTTGGAGGAGCGCTGTGGCGACATCGAGACGCACCAGCGCACGACTCCATTCGGAATCCGACTGCTCGACCAGACCCTCGATCTCCTCGGCGCAGGACAACACGTCGCGTGTGTCGTTGAGGGAGAGCCGGGCAGTGATCACGTTGGCCAGTGTGCGGGCTGGGCTGTACTCAGTGAAAGCGATGCAGGGAGTAAGACCCGCAGGAAGCGAGGGCTGACGGTCGGAGAGCTCCAGCGCTCGCCCGATCGACTTCTCCGCCCCGCTTCTGTCCCCCAAGCGCGCTTGGGCACGCGCCCGCCCGTTGGCAAGCAGGCGGACGGCCTGCCCGCTGTGGGGAGCCAGAGCAAAACCCGCTGCCGCCGCGGCGTCCGCGTCCGCATAGTGCCGGTGGTAGTACAAGCCGAGCGACCGCGTGCCGGCAGCCCACATCTGCAGGCGGGTATCCCCGATTTCTCGCGCAAGAGTCTCGGTTTCTCCGCAGTATGCCTCCGCCACCTGCAATCCCGCGCCGGCGTTGACCGCCATGTAGGCCAAGAGGCCCGAGGCACGTCCTGCCAACGCGAACAGTTCGGCCCGCATTCGGGGCGGCTGCTGCCCGCCCAGCAAGGTGTGCAGCATGGTTCGCAATAGCCGGGTCTCTCCGACCAAGTGTTGAGGTCCGAGAGCTTCGTACCGGCCGACGATGCTCTCGAGTGAAGCCTGTACCTGGGTCAGGAGCGCGCTGTCGGTGTTGGAGCGGGCTAAGTTTTGAGCTTGGGTGACAATCTCGAACGGAGAGTCGAAGCCTTGATGAAAAGGGGCTGATGGCGGGGCCATGGGCGCCGGCGGATCAACGGATTCCTGGGGCCGGATGGAGGAGTCCGCCGACGGGTCGCCGAGTGGAGCGAAAAGCCGCGCAGCGGGGGTCTGGAACAGATGTTCCAGGACTCTCCGGGTGTCCCGCTGCGGCATCGTCTTCAGGTTCCCGGCCACCCAGCGGTCGAAGCTGCGACGTGCGACGCTGACGCTCGCCAACCGGGGTTCCTCCGACTGTTCCGCGAGCTCCCGAGCGGCTCTGGCGAAGTGCACGGCGAAGGTCTCCACCGTCGTCCAACCACGCTCATGGACGAGCTGACGAAAGAGCGTCATCTGCATCGGCACAAACTCCCCTGCCGCCCACGTCTCCGCCAACGCCGCCGAACGATCGCGCCAGTACATCGTAGAAGGCTGGGTGAGCATAGATCGGCGCCGCCAGCAACGCTCTGAGGCTATGCGCTCTCTTGCTACTTGTCCGCCACTTTCTCTGTTTTCTCTGTACCCCTCGCTCGGTTCTTGTTCGCTGCAAAATCTCCGCGATAGCGGCGAACTCCTCCATCGCGGCTTGAAGATCCTCAACGATCTCGGTAGCCAGTACCTCAGGTGCAGGCAGGTTCTACGGTGGCCTGCTTGTGCCCCTTCGGCGCGCGCACTCCGGGTCCTCTCCGTGCGGCCAGTCGTGTTGGGCTCGGAGTAGGGCGACGAAGGCGCGTTCGGCCGGGGAGAGCAGGCGGTCTCTGCGGCGTACGAGGCTGATGGGCCGTGCCTGTGGCCGGGGGTGCACCGGAAGCACGGAGAGCGTGCCCGCCCGCACGTCGCCGTCCACCGCGTGCTCGGAGATCAACGCGAGGCCCAGCCCCGCGGCTACACACTGCTTGACCGCCTCAGGGCCCCAGACGTCACCGCGTGGCGCCCGGGCGAGCCCCCACTCCGCCAGCACCTGCTCCTGGAGCTCCCTGGTCTGGGAGCCCGGCTCACGCAGCAGGAAACGCTCCTCGGCCAGCGCCTCGGGAGTGACCGGGCTGTCGGTCCCGACGAGCGGATGCCCGGGCGGGGCGATCAGCACGAGCCGCTCCCCCAGCACCGCCTCCGCACGCAGTTGCGCGGCGTGCGGCAGGCCCGCGACCACCGCGACACCGATCTGGCCGCTCAACAGCCGCTCCTGGACCGCCTCGTTGTTGCCGACGTAGATGTCGGCCTCGATTCCGGGATGCACGGCACGGTAGCGGGCCAGCAGCGCGGGCAGCAGATAGGTGCCGACCGTGGTGGAGCCGCCCACCAGCAGCCGTCCGGTGACCAGCCCGCTCACCTGCCGGACCGCCGCCACGGCCTCCTGGGCGAGCAGGAAGACCCGCTCGCCGTAGGCGGCCAGCACCTCGCCCTCGGCGGTGGGGGTGGCGTGCAGCCCCGAGCGGTCGATCAGCGGCACGTGCAGGGACTGCTCCAGGCGGCGGACCTGATTGGAGACGGAGGGCTGGCTCATGTACAGCTCTCGCGCCGCGGCCGAGAACCCCTGGTGCTCGACGACCTTCATGAAGATCCACAGACGGTGGAGGTTGAGTTCCACGGCGCTCCCCATGACGACCGCCCGACCGGCGTGCGCGGCGAGCCTACCCCGGAAAACCGCTGCCTGTGAGGGGTCCGGACGGGATGCGCATGGTTATGGGCCGTATAGCGCTTCCGGTGGTTCTGACGGCCGCGCGGCCGGTGCTACCCATGACGGCAGCGCGGCACGAAACCGCCGCGCCCGACCGACACAGGGGTGGAGACGCCAATGAGCGCAGCTGTCTGCGAGCAGCCCGGCCGGCCCGAGCGGCTGGAGATCAACGGCCGCGGCTACGCCTGGCCGAACCGGCCCGTTGTCGTGGTGTGCGTGGACGGAAGCGAGGCCGCCTACCACGAGCGGGCCGTCGCCGACGGCCGCATGCCCTTCCTGGAGCGGATGCTGGAGCGCGGGGCCGACCTGCGGGCCGACTGCACCATGCCGTCGTTCACCAACCCCAACAACCTGTCCATCGCCACCGGCGCCCCGCCCTCGGTGCACGGCATCTGCGGCAACTACTTCTACGACCCCGACACCGGCTGTGAGGTCATGATGAACGACCCCGGCCTGCTGCGCGCCGAGACGCTCTTCGAGCGGTTCTCGCAGGCGGGCGCCCTGGTCACCGTCGTCACCGCGAAGGACAAACTGCGCCGGCTGCTGGGGCGCGGACTGCGCGGCGGTATCTGCTTCTCCGCCGAGAAGGCGAGCGAGACGACGGAGGCGGAGCACGGCATCGGCAAGGTGCTGGAGCGCACCGGCATGGCCCAGCCCTCCGTCTACAGCGCCGAGCTGAGCGAGCTGGTGATGGCCGCGGGGGTGGCCGTGCTGGAGTCCGACCGCCCGCAGCTGACGTACCTGTCGCTCACCGACTACATCCAGCACAAGCACGCCCCGGGCTCGCCGGTCGCGAACGACTTCTACGCGATGCTCGACGGCTACTTCGAGCAGATCGACGCGCTGGGTGCCGTTCTGGTCGTCACCGCCGACCACGGCATGAACGCCAAGACCGACGGCGCCGGCGCGGCCCAGGTCGTCTTCCTCCAGGACGTCCTCGACAGCCGGCTCGGCGCCGGTGCCGCCCGGGTGGTGCTCCCGATCACCGACCCCTACACCGTGCACCACGGCGCCCTCGGCTCCTACGCGACCGTCCACCTGCCGCCCGGGGCCGACCTGCCCGCGCTCGGAGACGAGGTGCGCGGGCTGCCGGGCGTCGCCGAGGTGCTCACCCGCGAGGAGGCGTGCGTCCGCTTCGAACTGCCCGGTGACCGGATCGGCGAACTCGTCGTCATCGCCGAGCGCAACACGACGCTCGGCACCACCCCCGAGCGGCACGACATCTCCGGCTTCGCCGAACCGCTGCGCTCGCACGGCGGGCTGACCGAACAGCGGGTGCCGCTCCTGGTCAACGCCCCGGTCGACGACCTGCCCGAGGGCCACAGGCTGCGCAACTTCGACAGCTTCTGGATCGGTACGGCGCTCGCCGCGCGCTGAGCCCCGCCCGCTGCCCAGCCTCCTCGCTTCTCACACCCTCATCTCTCCCCCTCCCGCCGAGGACAGGACCCGCCATGGCCGACCTCGCACCACCGGACAGAGAGCACGGGACAACCGCACACACACCGACCGAGCGACCGCTGAGCACCAGGGAGGCGGTGCGCCGCACCCAGCCCTGGCGCCGGGCCACCCGCTGGCGCCGGCAGATCTTCGCCATCACCTGGCTCGCCTACGCGGGCTTCTACTTCGTACGCCAGGCGTTCTCCGTCGCCAAACTCGGCATCCTCGACGACCCGCTGGTGGGCGGGGTACTGACCGAACGCGTCCTGGGCGTGGTGGACGCGGTCTACCTGGTGGCGTACGCGGTCGGCCAGTTCACCTGGGGCATGTGGGCGGACAGGTTCGGCCCGCGCGTGGTGGTGGCGGGCGGCATGGTGGGGGCCGTACTGGCCTCGGTGACGATGGGGCTCAGCGGCACCCTGCTGGCGTTCGGCGCCGCGATGGTGGTGCAGGGCCTGGCCCAGTCCGCCGGGTGGGCACCGCTGTGCAAGAACATGAGCAACTTCTTCACCGTCTCCGAGCGCGGCCGGGTGCTGGGGGTGTGGAGCACCAACTACGCGTTCGGCGGGCTGGTCGCACCCCCGTTCCTCGGCTGGTGGGCGTACTCGGTCTTCGACACCTGGCGTGCCGCGTTCTTCGCCGGCTCCGCCACGCTCACGGTGGTGCTCGCGCTGTTCCTGGTCTTCCAGCGGGACCGGCCGCAGGACGTGGGTCTTCCACCGCCGACGGACGGGCCGGAGCCGGACGGGCCGGAGCCAGGTGAGCCGGACGGGCCGGGCCAGCCGGGCAGGCCGGACCAGCCGGGCGGGAGAGAGCAGGCACCGAACGGGCAGGCCGCGGCGCCGAGCGCGGCACGCCGTGACGTGGCCGCCCTCTACCGGGAGACGCTGCGCGAGAAGATGGTGCCGACCCTGGGCGCCGCCTACTTCCTGCTGAAACCCGCCCGCTACGCGATCCTGCTGTGGGGCCCCGTCCTCGTCTCCAGACGGCTGCCGGAGATCGACAAGGTCGGTGCGACGCTGATCCCCGTCGCCTTCGGCGTCACCGGGGTCGTCGCCCCGATCCTCAGCGGCTGGCTCTCCGACACCCTCTTCCGCTCCCGCCGGGTGCCGCCCTGCGTGCTCGCACTCGCCCTGCTGACGGCGGCGATGGCCCTGTTCATGCCGCTGACCGCCACCGGCAGCCCCGGCGTGATGATCGCCGTGCTGGCGGTCATCGGGCTGGCCCTGTACGCGGCAGACGCGCTCATCTCCTGCGTGGCCGCCGTCGACTTCGGCTCCGAGAGCGGCGCGGGCACGGCAGCCGGGCTGGTCAACGGCTGCGGCTCCGTCGGCGCGGTGCTCGGCGGCCTGCTGCCCGGCTTCCTGTCCGGCGACGCGCTCTTCTACGGCTTCGCGGGCGCCGCACTGCTCGCGGGACTGCTCCTGCTTCCGCACTGGAACCGGCGCCCACGCGCCCTCGGGGAAGGGAACACCCATGACAGCCAAAAGCGTTGACACCGCCGTCGTCGGCGGCGGGATCGTCGGCCTGGCCCACGCGCTGGCCGCGGCGCGGCGCGGGGACCGCGTCGTCCTCTTCGAGCGCGACGCGTTCGCCACCGGCGCCTCCATACGCAACTTCGGCATGATCTGGGCCATCGGCCAGCAGCGCGGCGCGATCTACGAACGGGCCCTGCGCAGCCGCGAGGTGTGGCTGGAGATCGCCGCCAAGACGGGGCTGTGGGCGGTGGAGGCCGGATCGCTGCACCTGGCGCACCACGACGACGAAGTGGCCGTGCTGGAGGAGTTCCTGGCCGCCGCGCCCGCCGCCGGGGAGCGCGGCGCCCGGCTGCTGACGGCCTCCGAGGCGGCCCACCGCGGCCCCGCCGTGCGCCGGGACGGGCTGCGCGCCGCGCTGTGGAGCCCCACCGAGGTGAACGTCGATCCGCGCGGCGCCATCCCCGCGGTCGCCTCCCACCTGGCCGGGGAGTACGGCGTTCACGTGCGGTTCGGCGAGACCGTACGCGGCATCGACATGCCGCACCTGACCACGACGGGCGGCACCTGGCGGGCCGACCGGGTGTACGTGTGCAGCGGCAACGACTTCGCCACCCTGTATCCGGACGTCTTCGCCGACAGCGGGCTGGTCCGCTGCAAACTCCAGATGATGCGCACCGGCGTACAGCCCGGAGGCTGGCAGCTCGGCCCGATGCTGTGCGGCGGGCTGACCCTGCTGCACTACGCGGCCTTCGACGGCCTGGCCGCCAGGCGGCAGTTGGCGGAACGACTCGACGCCGAACTGCCCTTCGAGCGGGGGCACGGCATCCACGTCCTGCTGTCGCAGACCGCGGACGGGCGGTTGACCGTGGGCGACTCCCACGCCTACGCGATGACCCACGACCCGTTCCAGGACGAGTCGGTCAACGAGGCGGTGCTGCGCTACCTGGCCCGCTTCGCCGACGTGCCCTCCACCGAGGTGACCGAACGGTGGGAGGGCTACTACCCGTCGTTGCGGGACGGCCGCACGGAACTCGTCGTCACGCCCGAACCGGGGGTGACCGTGGTCAACGGCGTCGGCGGAGCGGGGATGACCCTCTCGTTCGGGCTCGCGGAGGAGGTCGTCGGCTGACCGGCCCCCGCTGCGCCAGGGGGGACGGTCCGGGCTCAGAACTCGGCGGTGTCCAGGTCGAATCCGAGAGGATCGGGGAGAGCGATCGTCTTGCCGAGCGGCACGATGGCGATCTGCGTGTACTTCTCCCCCTCGGGGTCCGTGTGCACGCGGACCTCCTCCGCCTCGCGGTCGATGAGCAGGTAGCACGGGATGCCCGCACGGGCGAACCCGCGCGCCTTCGGCCCCCTGTCCTTGGCCGCCGTGGACGGGGAGGTGACCTCCCCGACGAGGAGGACGGGCGCGGGGTCGTGCCAGCGGACGTCGTCGTCGAAGCTGCCCTTGGGGGCGAGGACGAGGTCCGGCTCGACGCGGCCCTCAGGTGTGTCGCCGGGGAGCGTGAGGCCGATGCCGAAGTACGTGCGCAGGCTCGCCTCCCGCCTTCGCGACACGACCTGCTCCCCGATCTCCGACACGACTTCTTCATGGTTGCCATGCGCAGGTGGCACGAGATGGATCTCCCCTTCGATCAACTCCACGCGCCACCCCTTGGGGGCTGCCGCGCTCATCGCGTCGAAGGCGTCCTCCACCGACGGGCCTGGTCCGTACACCAGGCTCTCGTCGGGTACCGCGCTGTCGTCGTCGTGAGCCACCACGTCAGGTTCGCACTCAGGGACCGTTACCGCCACGGCAGACCTCCTTCGTCACGGAGCGACGATGCCAGCGTAGCCAGCCACTACGCATATGAACGCGGGAGCCGTTCGTCCGAACGGGTCACGCCCGCTCGCGCACCCTCACCGCGCACCGTAGACCGGTTCGGGGGTGGGGGCCTCGCCCAGGAGCTGGCGGATCGGAGCGTCCAGTTCCGCCGCGTCCCAGCGGGCCGACTTGTCGGTGTGTGCGGTGCGGCGCCAGCCGTCCATGACGGTGATGCGACCGCCCTCGGCCTCGAAGACGCGTCCTGTGACACCGGCGGAGGCGGCCGAGCCCAGATAGACGACGAGGGGGGAGACGTTCTCCGGGGCCATCGCGTCGAAGCCGCCGTCGGTGGGCGCTGCCATGTCCTCGGCGAACGCCTGCTCGGTCATGCGGGTGCGGGCGGCCGGTGCGACGGCGTTGACCTGGACGCCGTAGCGGCCGAACTCCGCCGCCGCGACGAGGGTCAGCGCGGCGATCCCCGCCTTGGCCGCCGCGTAGTTGCCCTGCCCCACCGCGCCCAGCAGGCCCGCGCCCGAGGAGGTGTTCACGACGCGGGCCTCGGGCGTGCGGCCCGCTTTCGCCTCGGTACGCCAGTGCGCCGCCGCGTGTTTCATCGGCAGGAAGTGTCCCTTGAGGTGGACGCGCACGACCGCGTCCCAGTCGTCCTCGTCGAGGTTGACCAGCATCCGGTCCCGCAGGAAACCGGCGTTGTTGACGAGGGTGTCGAGGCGGCCGAAGTGGTCCAGCGCCGTGCGGACGAGGCCGGCGGCGCCCGCGCTGTCGGCGACGTCGTCCGTGCTGACGGCGGCTTCGCCGCCCTGCGCCCGGATTTCCGCCGCCACCTGTTCGGCGGGTGTCTCCGCGCCGGCGGCGCCGTCCAGGGCGACGCCGAGGTCGTTGACGACGACCCGTGCGCCGGCGCGGGCGAACGCGAGCGCGTGCGCCCTGCCGAGGCCCCGCCCCGCGCCGGTGACGACGACGACCCGGCCCTCGGCCGGGCGGGGAGCGGACGCGTGCTGTGCGGACATGTGTCCTCCTGGGGGTGGTGGAGTACGGCTGCGGGCAGGGGTCGGGCTTCGGGGAGTGGCGGTGGGCGGCTCAGGTCTTGTTGGCGTTCGCCACGTGCAGGAAGGCGGGGCGCTCGCCGCCGCCGTGGACCGCGAGCGAGGCTCCGGAGATGTAGCGGGCGGCGTCCGAGGCCAGGAAGACGCAGGCGTCCCCCACCTCGTCGGGCTCGGCGAGCCGTCCCATCGGCACCGTGGCGCCGACGGCCGCGACCCCGGCCTCGTCCCCGTAGTGCAGTGCGGTGCGCTCGGTGCGGGCCATGCCGAGTACGACCGTGTTGACCCGGATCCGCTCTTGAGCCCACTCCATCGCCATCGACCGCGCCAGGTTCTCCAGGCCCGCCTTGGCCGCCCCGTACGCGGCCGTGCCGGGCGAGGGGCGCTCGCCGCTGACGCTGCCCACCATCACGACGGCTCCACCGCCCGCCTGTTCGCGCATCACGGCGTGGGCGGCACGGGAGAGGTGGAGCGGGGCCAGCAGGTTGAGCTCGATCACGCGTGCGTGGTGGTCAGCCGAGCCCTCGGACAGGGGGCGGTAGGGGGTGCCGCCCGCGTTGTTGACCAGGACGTCGAGGGATCCGTGGTCGCGGGCCACTTGGGCGCAGAATTCCCGCGCGGCGTGCGGGTCGCGGACGTCGAGGGGGAGGTAGCGGGCTGCGCGGCCCGCCGCGGTGAGCGGGGCCGGGGGCGGGCGGCGGCCGCAGATGACGACCTCGGCGCCGGTGCGCAGGAAGGCTCGGGCGATGCCCGCGCCCACTCCGCGGGTTCCGCCGGTGACGACGGCAACGGTCATGGTGCTCCCTCGGGTTGGTGCCGGCAGGCCTGCGGCGGGCTCGCCCAGGTCCCGAAACGGCTTCCTCTCTTCCGCAGCGCACCGGCACACTGCTAGCTTCTCACCAAACAAACGTTAGGTGGAAAGGTAGCTGATCCGTCCATGACTGTCTCCACCTCCACACCACGCGACGGCGTCGCCGTGGTGACCGTCGACCATCCACCCGTCAACGCCCTCCCGGTGCGCGGCTGGTACGACCTGGCCGAAGCCGTCACCGCGGCGGGCCGCGACCAGGCCGTACGCGCCGTGGTGCTGTCCGCCAGGGGCCGCGGATTCAACGCCGGAGTCGACATCAAGGAGATGCAGCGCACCGCGGGGCACGAGGCCCTCATCGGGGCCAACCGGGGCTGCGCCGCCGCGTTCGCGGCGGTCTACGAGTGCGAGGTGCCCGTCGTCGCGGCCGTCCACGGCCACTGCCTCGGCGGCGGCATCGGCCTGGTGGGCAACGCCGACGCGATCGTGGCGAGCGAGGACGCCACCTTCGGGCTCCCCGAGCTCGACCGGGGAGCCCTGGGCGCGGCCACCCACCTGTCCCGCATGCTGCCGCCCCACCTGATGCGCACCCTCTACTACACGGGTCGCACCCTCACCGCCCGCGAACTCCACCGCCACGGAGCGGTCTGGGAGCTGGCCGAGAGCGCGGACACGCTGCCGGATGCGGCGCTGGGGCTGGCGGCGGAGATCGCGGGCAAGGACGGCTATCTGCTGCGCCTGGCCAAGGAAGCCCTCAACGGGATCGACCCCGTGGACGTGCGCCGCAGCTACCGCTACGAACAGGGCTTCACCTTCGAGGCCAACCTGAGCGGTGTCGCCGACCGGCACCGCGACTCCTTCGTCGACGCGCGTACCGCGCAGGGAGGGCGAACGACGTGAGTGACCTCGACAAACGACTGACGACCGAGGAGTTCGCCGCCGGGATCGAGTCCGGCATGACCGTCGGCATCGGCGGCTGGGGCTCGCGGCGCAAACCGATGGCGCTGGTGCGGGCGCTGCTGCGGACGGACGTGAAGGACCTGACCGTCATCTCCTGCGGCGGGCCCGACGTGGGGCTGCTGGCGGCGGCAGGGCGGATCGGCAAGCTGGTCGCGCCGTTCGTGACGCTGGACTCGGTTCCGCTGGAGCCGCACTTCCGGGCGGCCCGCGAGGCGGGGGCCTTCGCCTTCGAGGAGTGGGACGAGTCGATGTTCCTGTGGGGGCTGACGGCCGCCGCGCACCGGCTGCCGTTCATGCCGGTGCGCGGCGGCCTCGGCTCCGACGTGCCGCGCCACAACCCCCGGCTGCGCACGGTCACCTCGCCGTACGAGGACGGCGAGGAGCTGCTGGCGGCGCCGGCGCTGCGGATGGACGTGGCGCTCGTCCACGTCAACCGCGCCGACGTGCGCGGCAACGGGCAGTTCCTCGGCCCCGACCCGTTCTTCGACGACCTGTTCACCGAGGCCGCCGAGCGCACGTACCTGTCCTGCGAGCGGATCGTGGAGCGGTTCGAGGGGCCGCCGCAGTCGCTGCTGGTGCAGCGGCAGAACGTCACCGGCGTACTGCACACGCCGCGCGGCGCGCACTTCACCGGCTGCGCCCCCGACTACGGGCGCGACGAGGCGTTCCAGGGCGCGTACGTGCGAGCGGCCCGGGACCCGGAGGAGTGGCGGGCGTTCGAGGAGCGCTTCCTCGCCGGAGACGAGGACGACTACCACCGGGCGGTCGACGCGCTCGCGGAAGAGACCGGTTCCCAGCGGAAGGACACCAGCCAGTGACCCGCACCGCCACCGCCGCCACCCGTGCCGAGATCTGCGTCGTCGCCTGCGCCGAGGCCTGGCGGGGCGACGGGGAGGTGCTGGCCGCCACGGCCGGCACCGTCCCGGCGCTCGGCGCCCGCCTGGCGCGGCTGACCTTCAGCCCCGCGCTGCTGCTGACCGACTCGGAGGCCATGCTGCTGGCCGACCCGGGCGACCCCACGCACGTCGAGGGCTGGCTGCCGTACCGCAAGCACCTCTCCCTCGCGGCGCGCGGCAAGCGCCACATGATGATGGGCGCCAGCCAGCTCGACAGGTACGGCAACCAGAACATCTCCTGCATCGGCCCGTGGGAGCGGCCGGAGCGGCAGCTGCTCGGCGCGCGCGGGGCGCCGTCCAACACCGTCAACCACCCGGTCTCCTACTGGGTGCCGCGGCACTCGGCGCGGGTCTTCGTCGAGCGGGTGGACATGGTCAGCGGTGTGGGCTTCGACCGGGCGGCCGAGGCGGGGCCCTCGGCCGCCCGCTTCCACGGGCTGCGGCGCGTCGTCACCGACCTGGCGGTGCTCGACTTCGCCACGGCGGACCACCGGATGCGGCTGGCGAGCGTCCATCCGGGTGTCGAGGCGGCGCACGTACAGGAGCGGACGGGGTTCGCGCTGGAGGTTCCCGAGGAGGTGCCCACCACCCGGGAGCCGAGCGGCGAGGAGCTGCGGCTGATCCGCGAGGTGCTGGATCCGCGCGCCGCCCGCGACCGGGAGGTGCGCGCATGACCGCGGGCCCCGCGGGTCCGCTCACCACTCCGCTGACCTCGCTCGTGGGGGTGCGCCATCCGCTGGTGCAGACCGGCATGGGCTGGGTGGCCGGGCCGCGGCTGGTCGCGGCGACGGCCGAGGCAGGCGCGCTGGGCATCCTGGCGTCCGCGACGATGACGCTGCCGCGGCTGCGGGAGGCGGTGCGCGAGGTCAGGTCCCGCACGGCGGCGCCGTTCGGCGTCAACCTGCGCGCCGACGCCGGGGACGCGGCCGAGCGGGTGCGGCTGCTCATCGAGGAGGGGGTGCGCGTGGCCTCGTTCGCGCTCGCCCCCTCGCGGGAGCTGATCGCCACGCTCAAGGACGCCGGGGTGGTCGTCATCCCGTCCGTCGGCGCGGTCCGGCACGCGGAGAAGGTCGCCGCGTGGGGTGCGGACGCGGTGCTGGTGCAGGGCGGCGAGGGCGGCGGGCACACCGGGCAGGTCGCCACCTCGGTGCTGCTGCCGCAGGTGGTCGACGCCGTGGACCTGCCGGTCATCGGCGCGGGCGGCTTCCGCGACGGGCGGGGGCTGGCCGCGGCGCTGTGTTACGGCGCGGCCGGCGCGGCCATGGGCACCCGCTTCCTGCTGACCCGCGAGTCGACGGTGCCCGACGCGGTCAAGGCCCGGTATCTGGCGGCGAAGGTCACCGACGTCACCGTCACCACGAAGGTCGACGGGCTGCCGCACCGGATGCTGCGCAGCGAGATGGTCGCCGCGCTGGAGTCGTCGGGCCGGGCGGCCTCCCTGCTGCGGGCGCTGCGGCACGCCGCCGCCTTCAAGAAGGACTCGGGCCTGACGTGGGCGGCGATGCTCCGCGACGGCCGGGCGCTGCGCCACGGCAAGGACCTGACCCTCTCCCAGACGCTGCTGGCCGCCAACACCCCGATGCTGCTGAAGGCCGCCATGGTGGAGGGCCGCACCGACGCGGGGGTGATGGCGGCCGGGCAGGTCGCCGGGCTGATCGACGACCTGCCGAGCGTCGCGGAGGTGGTGGAGACGACGGTCGCGCAGGCGGCCCGGCAGCTGACCGAGCTGGCCTCGCGGGTCAGCCCCCGGCCGGCTGCCGCACCGGGGCCAGCGCTGCCCGGGTCTCCATGAGGGCGAAGCCGAGCAGGTTGTCACCGCGCCAGCGCGCGGGGTCCGTGGCACGCGCGTCGTCGGCCGCCAGGCCGATGCCCCAGACCCGGTCCACGGGGCTGGCCTCGACCAGCACCCGGCCCGCCGTGCCCGCCAGGAACGCGGCCAGGCGCGGGTCCTGGCCGAACTTCGCGGTGTTCGCGGCGACGACGATGCCGTACCGCTCCCGGGCCCAGGTCTCCTGGTCGAAGCCGCGGACCTGGCGGCCCAGGGCCTTGGCGGCGCCCGGGTGCGGGGCCTCGATCACCCGGCGCCGGGTCTCCTCGTCACCGAACAGGCGCGCCTTCGCGGCCATCATGTAGTGCTCGGCGCCCGGGTACTCCACGCCGTCGACCCGGAAGCGGGCCGGCCACCACTGGCTCAGGCAGCCGGGCCCGATGCCGCCCGAGGCGGGCGGCCTGTGTCCCCAGAAGAAGAGGTACTTCACCCGGCGGCCCGCCCGCGCCACCCGGCACAGCTCCTCGACGTCACGCGCCGCCGTGCCGTCCGCCGCTCGGCTCATCCCGACTCCTCTTCCCCGCTCCCGCTCACCGCTCTCCCCCGCCCCCGCTCACCGCAGCCTCTCAGGATTCCACCCGTACGGCCCAGCGCTTTTCGCCGGGCGACGGCCGCGTAGGGTGCCTGGCGTGAGCGGTGCGGAAGAGTCCTCCCAGGCTGTGCGTCAGCGGCGGGTCATCCTGCGCGGAGCCGCGGCGGCGCTGCGCGAGCGGGGAACGGGCGCCGGCATGGCGGACATCGCGCGGGCCGCCGGAGTGGGCCGGGCCACCGTCTACCGGCACTTCGCCACCCGTGAGGCGCTGCTGACGGAGCTGTCCCAGTTCTCCGCCGACGAGGGGGTACGCGCCGTGCGGGCGGCGCTGCACGAGGGCGGGGAGCTGCGCGCCACCGTGGTGCGCACCACCCGCGCCCTGCTCGGGGTGGGGCGCGCGTACTGGACGCTGGTGGCCTCAGGGCCTGCCGAAGGGCCGAGCGAGCGCGAGCTGGCGGTGTCCGGGCCGCTGGTCGAACTGGCGCGGCGCGGGCAGCGGGAAGGCACCTTCCGCACCGACCTGAGCGCGCAACGCCTCGGGGCGCTGCACGGGGTGCTCGTTCAGGGCGCGCTGCTGTATCCGCAGCTGATCGGGGACTCGCTCGACGAGGCGGCGGAGTCGGTGACGCGGCTCTACCTCGACGGCGCGTGCGTCGCACGGCCGGGTGACCCGATGGGTCCGACCGGCCCAGTCCGCTGACCCGCGCGCGTCCGCCGTTGCCGAGACTGGCGGTCAGTACGTTCGTCGTACGAGCGCACCGCGCGTGCGTACGGCGCCAGCCACCGCCGACCCGCGCAGCCGCTCCCCGCGGCCCCGCCCAGGGCGGCCCGGGACGGAGACGGAGTACGCATGGCCAGCAGGAAGAACCTCCAAGCCGACCGCACCGCACTCTCCCACAAGGCCCGCTACGCCTTGACGCACCCGCACCGCGTCCCGGCCCACCTCAAGCGCGCCGGGCGTGACCGCTGGCTGGCTTTCCTCCACCGCGACCACGTCAGTTACTACCGGGCCGTCATGGCCTCCGACACCCGGCGCAGCCCGGAGGCCGCCGTGGGCAGCCCCACCCACGAGGCCTGGCTGCAACTGGGCGAGCTCCAGTTCGACTACCTGCGCGCCCACGGGCTGGAGCCCGGACACCGGATGCTCGACATCGGCTGCGGCAACCTCCGCGCGGGCCGGCGCTTCATCGACTACCTGGAGCCGGGCCACTACTACGGCATCGACATCTCCCCCGACGTGCTCGTCGCCGCGAAACGCACCCTCGCCGCCGAGGGACTCCAGGCCAAGCTGCCCCACCTCACCCTCACCCAGGACCTGACCCTGGACTTCCTCCCGGACGCCCACTTCGACGTCGTGCACGCGCACAGCGTCTTCTCGCACTCCCCGCTGGAGATCATCGACGAGTGCCTGGCACACGTCGGACGCGTGCTGGCGCCCGGCGGGTTCTTCGACTTCACCTTCGACCGCACCCTGGGCAGCGAGCACCACGTACTGCGCGAGGACTTCTACTACCGCACCGAGACCCTCACCGCCCTGGCCAACGACCACGGGCTGCGCGCCCGCTTCATGGACGACTGGGAACTGCGCGGCCACGGCCAGTCCAAGATCCGCGTGAGCGCGGAGCCCGCGCCGGCCCCCGCGCGCCACTTCCAGGCCGCCCCCGCGGCGCCGGTGCCGCCCGCGGAGGGCTCCACCGCGGTGTGACGGGGCGCGCGGGCGGGGGCCGTCCTTCGGCTTCCGCGGTCGACGGCCCCGCCGCGCGCCGGGTCACTCGTCGTCGCCGGTCACCCTCAGGCGCCCCTCCCTGACCGCACCTTCGATCGAGGCGCGGAGCCGGGTGCAGACCGCGACACCGGCGGGCCCGCGCCCGGCCAGTTCGGGGCAGCGGGTGGTCGAGCAGGTCCACTGCACGGTGGTGTGCGGGAGGCTGCGCTTCTCGACCAGCACCTGGGTGGAGCAGGTCCGGCAGGTCACGGGCTCCAGCACGGGCGCGGTCACTTCTCCCCTGCGGTGGCCGCGCCCCGGCGGCTCGCCAGGTTGGCCTCGACCTCGGCGCGCCAGACGGCCACGGCCCGCTCGGTGTCGATCTCGAACTCGAAGCGGTCGGTCATCTCGGAGCGGACCTCGTCGGTGTCCACATAGAACTGCTCGTACCAGCGGCGGAGCTGGTAGACGGGGCCGTCCTGGTCGCACAGCAGGGGGTTGTCGATGCGGGTCTTGTTCCGCCAGATGGCGACGTCCTCCTCGAAGCCGGCGGCCAGCCCTTCGGACGCCTGGGCCGCGGCCTGCGCGGCCTCTTCGTCGCTCATGCCGGGGAGCTTCTTGACGATGGCCCCGTACTGGAGCACGAACGCGTCGGGCGTCACCGGGTAGTGGCAGTTGATCAGCACCGTCTCGACGGTCGCGCCGCCGACCTCCGTCCACAGGTGGTCGATCATGTAGGAAGGCCCGTGGTACGAGGCTTCGGAGCGCAGCCTGCCCTGCGCGGAGAGGGTGTCGGCGGCGGTCATGTCCTCGCGCGGGTCGCTGGTCATGTACTGGGTGGCGACGTGCCCCTCGAAGACGTTCTTGAAGTAGGTGGGGAAGGAGTTGTGGACGTAGAAGAAGTGGGCCATGTCGACCACGTTGTCCACGATCTCGCGGCAGTTGGCGCCGTCGATGCGCAGCGTGTGCCAGGTCCAGTCGCTCCACTCGCCGCTGAACGCCCCCTCGATGCGCGGGATCGTCACCCCCTCGGGGGGTGACGCGCCCTGCGGGTCGTGCCAGACGAACAGCTGCTTGTTCTCCTCCAGCGTGCGCCAGGCGCGGGTGCGGGCCCGGCGCGGTACCCGGTGCGCGTACGGGATGCCGGCGCACCTGCCGTCGCCGCCCCACCGCCAGTCGTGGAAGGGGCAGGCGAGCGCGTCACCCTTGACGGTGCCGTCGGCGAGGTTGCCGCCCATGTGGGGGCAGAAGGCGTTGAGGACGTGCAGTTGCCCGGTGCTCTCCGCCTGGAAGACGACGAGCTTGGTGCCGAACGCCTCGATCTCGTGGGGCCTGCCGTCCTTGAAGCCGTCGGCGAGGCCGAGGCAGTGCCAGCCCCGCGCGTACCGGGTGGGCGGCGCGCCCGCCTCGATGGTCCGTGGTCCCTGATCCGTGCCGCTGCGCACGCTCATCGTCTCGCCTCCACCTGAGTGCCGGTGGGCCGAGTCTCGGGCGGTGCGCGGGCCGCACACAGGGGACGGTCCCGCTCACCGGGAGGGCGCGGGGGCGGCGGTCACCGCGCCCCGAGGTATTTCGATTAGGCAGTGCAACCCTCTTCCCGCGCGCCGAGGACCGCGCGTAGCCTCCCGGCAACGAGACACGGGTGTCTCGCGAGCGCCGCTAGGAGGTCCCATGAGCGTCACCGCCCCGGAGCACGCCGTCGCAGCGTCCACACCGGTCTCGATGATCGACCGGGTCGTGACGATCCTGGACGCCTTCGAGAGCGCCGACGGACTGACCCTCGCCCAAGTCGTGCGCCGCACCGGGCTCCCCCGGTCCTCCGCGCACCGCATCCTGGAACACCTGGCCGAGGTGAAGTACCTGCGGCGCGACGCGCACACCTACCGGCTCGGCATGCGGATCATGGAGCTGGGCGCCCTGGTCATCCACCAGGACCGGGTACGCGAGGCCGCGGCACCCCACCTGCACCAACTGCACCAGTCGACGGGGCTGGTGGCGCACCTGGCGATCCTCGACGAAGGCGCCGCGGACGTCGTCTACCTCGACAAGGTCGGCAACCGCTTCGGCACCCTCCTGCCCTCCCGGATCGGCGGCCGGCTGCCCGCCGCGCGCACCGGAGTGGGCAAGGCGCTGCTCGCCCACGCGCCCCGCGCCACAGCGGCCGGACTGCCCCAGCGGCTGCACGCGGAGCTGGCCCAGATCCGGGAACGCGGCGTCGCCCACGACCGCGAGGAGGCCGTGCGCGGCGTCGCGTGCGTCGCCGCCCCCGTGGTCGGCGCGGGCGAGAACGCCCCAGCGCTGGCCGCGGTCTCCGTGTGCGGCCCCGCCCAGCGCGTACGGTCCGCGTCCGGACTGCCCTCCCTGGTGCGCCAGGCGGCGGCCCACATCTGGCGCACGTCGGCGAGCCGCGTCGGCTGACCGGGCCGGCGAGCCTGGCCCGCACCACGGTCGAGCCCTGCGCCCCTGTTCGGAGCGCGGGCGGCCCAACCGCGGGCCCGGGGAACCGGAGTCCGGCAGCGCTGTCCGCAGCCGCCCTCCTGCCGACCAGATCCGCCACCGTCTTCGACGGGGGGCGCCAATACAGCCGGCGAGGCGTTCCCCCTCCGGGACCCGGCCCAGGGGTCGGCCTTCCTGCCCACCTGCCGCCAACCGGCGGCCACCTACCCGGTGGGCGAGGTGGTCGGCCGGCGGCGGAACGTCTCGGCCACCGCGGTGTTCACCACGACGACGACCGCCATGGCGACGGCAGCGACCGGGTGCCCGACTCCGTACAGCGCGACCGCTCCACCGCCCAGTACCAGCGCCTTGACGGCGAGCACCAAGGGCAGCCGGGGCCGCAGGCGCGCCTTCGGCGCGGCGAAGAGCGACCACAGCACGATCGCCACCAGGGGCAATCCCGCCCCCAGCAGGACGCGCAGAGCCGTGCCGTCAGCGGCGGTTGACCCCCACCAGCCCAGACACGCCAGAGCGGCCAGCTCGAGAAGGAACGCCAGGACTTCGTTGGCGACGTACCAGCGCCGCTCGTCCAGCACGTGCGGGGGCTCGAGTGGGGTGGGGGAGCCGGGCGTTGTGCGCATGGTGTCCTCTCGACCGTCGCACGGGCGACCTCGCGAGCAGCGGCTCGCCTCGGCCGGGAGGGCGCATATTACGGCTCACACCGGGGCGTTGGCGCGCTCGGCGGCCAGTTCCCTGGCGATGTCGATGAGTTGGTCCTCCTGGCCGCCCACGAGCTTGCGCTCCCCCGCGCGCAGCAGGATCTCCGCACCGGAGACGCCGTAGCGGCGGGCCCAGCGGTCGGCGTGCTTGAGGAAGCTGGAGTAGACGCCCGCGTGGCCCATCATCAGCTCCAGGCGGCCCAGCTTGCACTCCTCGTCCATGACGGGCAGCACCACGTCCTCGGCCGCGTCGGCGATCTTGAGGACGTCGATGCCGGTACGGATGCCGAGGCGTTCGGCGACCGCGGTGAACGCCTCCACCGGGGTGTTGCCCGCGCCCGCTCCGAACCGCCGTGTGGAACCGTCGATCTGCCGGGCACCCGCGCGGACGGCGAGCACCGAGTTGGCCACGCCCAGGCCCAGGTTCTCGTGCCCGTGGAAGCCGACCTGCGCGTCGTCGCCGAGTTCCGCGACCATCGCGGCCACCCGCTCCGTGACCTCCTCCAGGACGAGGGCGCCGGCGGAGTCGACCACGTACACGCACTGGCAGCCGGCATCCGCCATGCGCCGCGCCTGGGCCGCCAGCACCTGCGGCGGCCGGCTGTGCGCCATCATCAGGAAGCCGACGGTCTCCAGGCCGATCTCGCGGGCCAGCCCGAAGTGCTGGTCGGCGATGTCCGCCTCGGTGCAGTGCGTGGCGATCCGGCAGATCTCGGCGCCGTTGTCGCAGGCCGCCCGGATGTCGTCCTTGACGCCGAGCCCCGGCAGCATGAGGAAGGCGATGCGCGCCCGGGTCGCCGTCTTGACCGCCTGGGCGATCAGTTCCTGCTCCGGGGTGTGGCTGAATCCGTAGTTGAACGAGGATCCGCCCAGCCCGTCCCCGTGTGTCACCTCGATCACGGGCACGCCCGCGTCGTCCAGGGCGGCGACGATGGAGCGGACGTGGTCGGCGGTGAAACGGTGCTGCTTGGCGTGCGAGCCGTCGCGCAGGGAGGAGTCGGTGACCCGGATGTCGAGTGCGGCCGGCGTTGTCATGGTGGGTGCTCCCCTTCGGGCGGTCAGGCGGTGGTCGACGACGGCTGCGGCGCGCCGGGGCCGGTGCGTGCCGTGATCCGCGCGGCGAACCCCTCCCCCACGCGGGTCGCCGCGGCGGTCATGATGTCGAGGTTCCCGGCGTACGGCGGGAGAAAGTCGCCGGCGCCGGCGACTTCGAGGAGGACCGCGACGCGGGCGGGTGCCGTGGGGGTCGCCGCCTCGAACTGCGGTTCGCCGCGCAGCTGATAGCCGGGCACGTAGGTGGCGACGGAGGCGGCCATCTCACGGACGGAGGCCACGAGCGCCTGCCGGGTGTCCTCGTCCTCGGCCGCCCGGTCGGGGATCTGGCAGTAGACCGTGTCCCGCATCAGCATCGGCGGCTCGGCCGGATTGAGGATGATGATGGCCTTGCCGCGTTCGGCGCCGCCGATGTGTTCGATGCCCCAGCGGGTGGTGCGGGTGAACTCGTCGATGTTGGCCCGGGTGCCGGGTCCCGCGGACGGCGACGCCACGGAGGCGACGATCTCCGCGTAGGGGACGGGAACGACGCGGGAGACGGCGGCCACCATGGGGATGGTGGCCTGACCACCGCACGTGATCAGGTTGACGTTCGGCGCGTCCAGGTTGTCGTCCAGGTTCACCGCCGGGACGACGGCCGGGCCCAGCTTCGCCGGGGTCAGGTCGACGCAGGGGATGCCGCGCTCGGCGTAGCGGGGCGCGTTCGCGCGGTGCACCGCCGCGCTGGTCGCCTCGAAGACCAGATCGGGCGTCTCGGGCCGCTCCAGCAACCAGTCCACGCCCTCGTGGCTGGTCTCCAGACCCAGTTCCGCGGCCCGCCGGAGTCCCTCGCTGGTCGGGTCGACGCCCACCATCCAGCGGGGCTGCACCTGTGCGGAGCGCAGGAGTTTGTACAGCAGGTCCGTACCGATGTTCCCGGGCCCGACGATCGCGGCCCGCGCCTTGCGCGGCACTTCGGTTGGCATGAGGGGTGGCTCTCCCGTCTCTCGTGGTTGCGGCGCCCCGGCCGTTCCGCAGGCCGGGGGCGGCACAGGGGCGTGGCGAGGCTGGCGACCAGGGCCTCTCGTTACGCGAAGGTCGTTACGCGAAGGTGAGGGCCACCTCGCCGAGTCCCGCGCCGAACGCGGCCCGGTAGGTCGCCCCGCCCCGTACGTCGACGGCCCGTGTGCAGGAGCCGGGCAGTACCACGTCCCCGGCGCGCAGCCGCACCCCGAACCCGGCGATCTTCCGCGCGAGCCAGGCGACCGCCCGCGCCGGGTCCCCCAGCACCGCGTCGGCCCGCCCGGCGGCGAGTCGCGCGCCGTCGGCCCCGTACAGCTCGGCGGACACGGCGCACCGGTCCACGTCGGCGGGGCGTACCCGGCCACGGCCCAGTACGAAGCCGGCGGAGGAGGCGTTGTCGGCGACGGTGTCGGCGATGCGGATGTCCCAGTCCTGTATCCGGCTGTCGATCAGTTCGATGGCCGGTGCGAACGCCTCGGTGGCGCGCAGCACGTCCTCGACGGTGCACTCCTGGGAGGGCAGATCGGCGCCCAGCACGAAGGCGAGCTCCACCTCGATGCGGGGCGCGCAGTAGCGCGCCACCTCGACGGGGGTGTGCTCACTCAACTCCATGTCGTCGAGCAGGTGTCCGTAGTCGGGCTCGTCGACGCCCATCATCCGCTGCATCACGGGCGAGGAGAGCCCCACCTTGTGGCCGACGACGCGGGCGCCCGCCACGCACCGGTCGTGGATGCCGAGGAGCTGGACGGCGTACGCGTCGTCGGTGTCGATCCCGGGCCAGGTGACGCGCAGGGGCGGCAGCGGGGTGCGCTCCCGCTCAGCCGCGCCCAGCGCGTCGGCGGCCTTACGGCGCTCGGCCTCGTCCAGCATGTGCTCTCCCGTCCCCTCCGTCGGTCCGACCGGCTCTCGGACCGTAGGCAGGGGCGAGCACGGCCGGTGCCGAAGCTCCCGTTGAGCGGGACGGGCCGCGGGCACGGCACGCAGGCCGAGCCGGGCGGGGCCGGGGGGATGGGGCGAGCGGGTAGGGCGCCAGGGGGGATGTCTTCGGGCGCAGCGGCTCGTCGTGTCTTCCATTATGGCCGCGTGTCGGCGCCTTCGTCACCGTCTCGCAGGACGAGATTCGGCACGGAAACCGCTCCTAGGGTGAGGGCATGCATGCCGAACTCGCGCACGAACTCGTCACGATGAAGGCGGCGGACAACGCCGCCGCGCCCCAGGGCAACAGCGCCGACCTGGCAGAACAGCTCGCCTGGCGGCGGCTGACCGCCCGGCACGGCGACCGGCTGCGCGTCCTGCTGGAGCAGCACGGTCACTGGCCGACCGCCGAGGAGGTGGGAGAAGAGGGAACGCTCGGCGCCTGGCTGGTCGCCCAGCACGCCGACCGTCAGATCGATGTGCAGCGGCTGGCCCTGCGGCTGCTGGAAGCGGCGGTCGAGGACGGTACGGCTGGTCCCGAGGGGCCTGCCCGCCAGGCCTTCCTCAGCGACCGGCTGCACGTCAACGCGGGCCTGCCCCAGCGCTACGGCACCCAGATCCAGGGCGTGTCCGACACCGGGGAACCGGTCCTGTGGCCGGTGGAGGACCCGGAGAAGATGGACGCCTACCGCCGCGACGTGGGCATTCCGCCGTTCGCGGAGTACGTGGCGCAGTACCTGCCGGAAAAGTAGCCGGGAGGGGACACGGAGCCGGGTCGCGCGGTCACCGGCCCGGCTCGCGCCACATCGGCCACATCACCGGCCCGTCGAACGGCAGTTGGATGCCCGCACCCCGTACGGCGAATCCGTGCCGTTCGTACAGCGCCCGGCTGCGCGGCGAGGACGCCTCCAGGTAGGCGGGCAGGCCCTGCCGGTCGCACGCCGCGAGCCGGTGCCGCAGCAGCGCGCTGCCGATACCCAGGCCTTGGCGGTCCGGTGTGACGGCGATGGCCTGCAGGTAGGCGTGGTCCTCGTGGGGGTGTCCCGCTTCGGTGAGCTCGCCCATCGCCGCGAGGCGCGCGTTGCCGGGGTCGACGCGGCCCAGCGCGTCGGCCAGCTCGTCGCCGCCGCGCTGAGCCCCGCCGCGTACGTCGAACCACAGGGCGAGGGCCTCCCCGTCGTCCGTCACCTCGGCCGTCCCGTGCGCGTGGGCGCCGGCCAGGAAGGTGCCGAACAGCTCGGGGTGCCGCTCCTCCCTGCGTTCCTCCTCCGGAAAGATCCACCGGCTGACCGGGTCCGTACGGAAGGCCGCGTGCAGCAGCGCACGCGCGGCGCCGAGGTCGGCCTCGCCGACCGCACGGACGGCAGGGCCGGTACGCGTGCGCACCGCGTCGGACTCCATCCCGCTTCCCCACTTCCTCAACACGCCGGACGTGTACGCCAGTTCGAGAGGCGAGTATGCCGCACGGCGGGCCGACCGTCAGCGGAATCAGACCGTCAGCACGACCTTGCCGAACAGCTCACCGCCCGCCATCTTCTGGAAACCCTCACGGGCCCGGTCGAGCGGAAGGGCGGAGTCGACGACGGGACGGATGCCCTTGGCCGCGCAGAAGCTGAGCAGGGAGGCCAACTCCTCCTTGCTGCCCATGGTCGAGCCGACCACCTTCAGCTCCAGGAAGAAGATCCTGTTCAGCTCCGCGGCCGGCGGGTTGGGCCCACTGGTGGCCCCGGAGATGACCAGGGTGCCGCCCGGACGCAGCGACTTGACCGAGTGCGACCAGGTCGCCGCGCCCACCGTCTCCAGCACGGCGTCCATCCGGTGCGGCAACCGCGCACCCGGCTCCACCGCGGCCTCGGCGCCCAGATCCAGGGCGCGCTGCCGCTTGGCCTCGTCCCTGCTCGTGGCGAACATCCGCAGCCCGGCGGCTGCCCCCAGCACGAGCGCGGCGGTGGCGACACCACCGCCCGCGCCCTGCACCAGTACGGAGTCGCCGGGGCGCACCCCGGCGTTCGTGAACAGCATCCGGTACGCCGTCAGCCACGCCGTCGGCAGGCAGGCGGCCTCCTCGAACGACAGCTCCTTCGGCTTCGGCAGCACGTTCCACTGTGGGACGGCCACCCGCTCGGCGAACGTGCCCTGGTAGCGCTCCGTGAGGATCGAGCGGGGCTCCCGCGGGCCGACGCCATGCCCGGTCTGCCCGATCACGGAGTGCAGCACGACCTCGTTGCCGTCGTCGTCGATCCCCGCCGCGTCGCAGCCGAGGATCATCGGCAGCGCCTCCTCGCCGAGCCCCACGCCGCGCAGCGACCACAGGTCGTGGTGGTTGAGGGAGGCCGCCTTCACGGCCACGGCCGTCCACCCGGGCGGCACCTTCGGCTCCGGCCTCTCCCCCAGCTCCAGCCCGGCCAGCGGGTCTTCCTTGTCGATACGCGCGGCGTAAGCAGCAAACATGCCGCCGACGCTACGCGCGCTGTCGCGCGCGGGACAGCGCGCGCGGGGCGCAAGCGATCCATCTCACGCGCTCAGCGCACGTAGCTCTTGAACGCGCCGGTCTCAAGAGCGAAGCCGACCGGGTCGGGGAGGGCGACCCGCTCGCCGAAGGGAACGGTGTGGGTGTCCCGGTACCGGCCGTTTTCCGGGCCACTGTGCACCGTGACGGTGCACGCGTCCCGGTCGATGAGAAGGTAGACAGGGATCCCCACCGCGGCGTACGCGGCGGGCTTCTCCATGCGGTCACGGCTGTCGGTGTCATGGTCGTACGAGGTGACCTCCACCGTCATGAGAACCCCTGCGGCGTCGGCCCACTCGCCTTGCCCCAAGAAGTGGTCTGCCGGCGCCAGAACCCCATCCGGCCGGACACGACCCCGGCGGTACGCTTCGACGACCAAGCCCCGCTCGGGGTACAGAAACAGTTCTGGGCGGTGTTGCATACACCTCGTCAGCAGCCACCTGACGATCTCGTCGTGATTTCCGTCCGGCACCTTCTTGACCCCGATCCGTCCGTCGAGGAACTCCAACGTAACGGTCTCGGGCGAGGACGAGGCGATCGCCTCGAACTCCTCCACCTGCATCTGTTCCACGCGCGGCTGCGCGTCCCGCTCGGCCATAACCGTCATGGTGCACCTCCCTTCCTCGGGAAGACAGTCTTGGCGACGCGGGCGGTTTGTCGTACAGAACCACCCTTGCGTACACCCATACGGGTGACATCAGGGGCGTCAGCCCTGGAGCGGCAGGGTCTCCGCGAGGGTGCGCCATTCCTGGCGGGGCAGGTCGGTTCCCGTGTTGGCGGTGACGACCTGGAGGGCCATGTGATCGGCGCCGGCGGCGAAGAACTCGTCCACGCGGGCCCGGACAGCGTCGGCGTCGCCGATGGCGAAGACGGCGTCGACCAGGCGGTCGCTGCCGCCGCCGTCGAAGTCGGACTCGGCGAAGCCCAGGCGCAGGAGGCTGTTGCGGTAGTTGGCCAGGGCCAGGTAGTGGGAGAGGTAGTCGCGCGCGGTGCCGCGGGCCTCGGCGCGGTCGGCGCCACGGGGCTGGAGGACGACCTTCAGCTCGGGCGCGAGCAGCGGCTCGGCACCCAGGATCGAGCGGGCCTCGGACGTGTGCTCGACCGTCACGAGGTAGGGCAGCGCCCCCAGCGAGCGGTCGGCGGCCAGCTTCAGCATCTTCGGGCCGAGCGCCGCCAGCGCACGCTGCGGGGCGGGCACGGCGCGCGGCGCGTTGTCGAGCACGTCGAGGTAGGAGCGCATCGCCGAGTAGGGGCGGTGGACCAGCGGGTGGTCCAGCGTGGCGCCGCTCTTGGCCTCGTCGTGGCTGACGCCCAGGCCCAGCAGGAACCGCCCGCCGAACTCGTCCGTCAACTGCGCGTGGCGCGCGGCGACCTCGGGCGCGGCGTGCTGCCAGATGCTGAGGATGCTGGTGCCCACCGTCACCCGCGAGGTGGCCGCCAGCAGCCGGTAGGCCATGTCGGGCGAGGGGCTGCCGCCGAGCCAGAGCGTGCCGTACCCCAGCTCCTCCAGCTCGGCGGCGGCCTCCTCCACCTGCGGCCTGCGGGCGGCGTCGTCCGTGCGCAGCGCGCTCGCCCAGATGCCGATCCTGCCCAGATGCGCGTTGTATGCCATGGCGCCCACAGCATCACATCGGCGCCCGCTATTCCAGGAACGACGGCCACCAGGACCGGCGCGGCTACAGCACCTTCGGCAGGAAGGCCGAACAGCGCCGAGCCGCGGTCACAGCACCTTGGACAGGAACGACTTGGTGCGCTCGTGCCGCGGGTTGCCCAGCACCTCGCGCGGGTCGCCGGACTCGACGACCACGCCGCCGTCCATGAAGACGAGCGAGTCGCCGACCTCACGGGCGAAGCCCATCTCGTGGGTGACCACGACCATCGTCATGCCGTCCCTGGCCAGTGCCTTCATCACGTCGAGGACCTCGCCCACCAGCTCGGGGTCGAGCGCGGAGGTCGGCTCGTCGAAGAGCATCAGCTTGGGGTCCATGGCCAGGGCCCGCGCGATGGCGACCCGCTGCTGCTGGCCGCCCGACAGCTGGGCGGGATAGTTCTCGCGCTTGTCGGCGAGGCCCACCCGGTCCAGCAGGTCCTCGGCCCGCTTGCGCGCCTCGGCCTTGGGCACGCGCTTGACCTGGACGGGCGCCTCCATCACGTTCTCCACCGCCGTCATGTGCGGGAAGAGGTTGAAGCGCTGGAAGACCATCCCGATGTCGCGCCGCTGCGCGGCGACCTCGCGGTCGCGCAACTCGTAGAGCTTGCCGCCCTTCTCGCGGTACCCGACGAGCGTGCCGTCGACGTACAGCCGGCCCGCGTTGATCTTCTCCAGGTGGTTGATGCACCGCAGGAAGGTGGACTTGCCCGATCCTGAGGGGCCGACGATGCAGAAGACCTCGCCGGTCCGCACTTCCAGGTCGATGCCCTGGAGGACGTGGACGGGCCCGAAGGACTTGTGGACGGCCTCGGCCTTGACCATGAGTGTCATGACGTGATGCCTCCGGAGCGCGCGGGCCGACGATGCCAGGTGAACAGATTCCGCCGCACCTTTTGCCATGGCGTGAGCGGCAGCTGTCGCGAGGCTCCCTTGGCGAAGCGCCGCTCCAGGTAGTACTGCCCGATGCTGAAGACGGTCGTGATGATCAGGAACCAGATGGTGGCCACGATCAGCAGCTCGACGACCGCTCCGGAGTTGTTGCCGATGTTGCGGGCTTTGCGCAGGGTCTCCTCGTACATGACCACTTCGCACAACGCGGAGGTTTTCAGCAAGTTGATGAACTCATTGCCGGACGGCGGTACGATCACCCGCATCGCCTGCGGCAGCACGATACGGCGCATGTTCTGGGAATCGGTCATGCCGAGCGCATGGGAAGCCTCCGTCTGGCCCTCGTCCACCGACTGGATGCCGGCCCGGCAGATCTCCGCCATGTAGGCGGCCTCGTTGAGCCCGAGGCCGAGAAGCGCCGCCATGAACGGAGTCATGACGTCGGTCATCTCGTCCTTGTAGATCGGCATGATGTTAAGGATCGGGAAGATCAGGGCGAGGTTGAACCACAGCAGCAGCTGCACGTAGACGGGTGTGCCGCGGAAAAACCAGATGTAACCCCAAGCCACCGAGGAAGTCACCGGGTTCTTCGACATCCGCATGACCGCGAGGATGACGCCGAGCACCAAGCCCATGATCATGGCCAGCACGCTGATCACGATGGTGTTCTTGACGCCCGCGAGGATCTGGCCGTCGAAGAAGAAGTCCGGGATGGCCGACCACTGCAGGTCCGCTCCGGCCACGGCATTGGCCAATAGCGCCAGCAGGCCGAGGACGACTACAGCGGAGACGTACCTTCCCCAGTGCCGGATGGGTATGGCCTTGATGGCCTCCGGGGCGCCCTTCGACGGGGGCAGTCCGCCGGAGGGGGTCGTGTCGGTGGGAGTTTTCACGGGGCTTGCCTTTCAGCGTCCTGCGCGGGGTATCTCATCGGCCCTGTCGTGGCTGTGCATCGTGGCCCGGCTCAGGTACCGGCGTTGACGGTGACCTTCTTCACGCCGCCGTCCTGGACGCCCCACTTCTCCAGCGCCCGCTGGTAGCTGCCGTCCTCGATGATCGCGTTCATGGCGGCCTTGAGCGCGTCCCGCAGCTTCCGGTTGTCCTTGCTGACGGCGATGCCGTAGGGGGCCGACTGCATCTGCTCGCCGACGACCTCGAAGTCGCTGCTGGACTTGGCGGCGTTGGCGGCGACGGGGAAGTCGGAGATGTCGGCGACGACGCCCCCGGTCTTCAGCCGCACGCGGGCCTCGTCGTCGGTGTTGTAGGCCTCGATGTCGATCTTCTTCTCGCCGTCCTCGACGCACTTCTTGGTCTGCGCCTTGAGGATCTCGTGCGAGGTGGTGCCGCGCTGGGTGGCCACCTTCCTGCCGCACATCTGGTCCACCGAGTCGATCTTCTCGGGGTTGCCCTTGCGGACGAGGATCGAGGAGCCGGCGGAGAGGTAGTCGACGAAGTCGACGCCCTTGCCCGCCTTCTTGCCGTCGTCGTCGAGGCCCTCCTGGCGGTCCTTGGTGTCCGTCATCGCCGACATGATCATGTCGAAGCGGCCGGTCTGCATGGAGGTGATGAGCCCGTCGAAGGTGCCGTTGGTGAACTGGAAGCGGACGCCGAGCTTCTCGCCCATCGCCTCGGCGATGTCCACGTCGAGCCCGACGATGTCGGCGCCTTCCTTGTACTCCATCGGCTTGTACGCGGCGTCGGTGCCGACCTTGATGACCCCGGCGTTGCGGATCTTCTCCGGCAGCTTGCCACTCAACTCGGCCTTGCCGCCCGAGGAGCCGCCGCTTTGCGCGCCGTCGGTCTGGTCCCCGCAGCCGGCGAGCAGCAGGGCACCGCTGACCGCGAGGGCGACGGGCACGAGCCGGGCGCGCCGCGCGGCCCCGCGCACGGTCGTGCCTGCGGTGACGGGCCTGCTTGCGGTCATGGGCGGGTCCTCCTGGCGGTGAGGGAGCAGCCGTGGGTCGGGCACACACCTTCGGATGTCGCGACCGTGTCCGACGCGTGAACGGATGAACGGATGGGGGGCATCTTGCCATCCGGACATGCGGGTGCAGGACGCCGCCGAGGTCAAAATCGGATAACGGAGAAGCGAATCCGATTACAGGGCGCACCCGGAGGCCGTAGAGGCGGTTGAACAACCCCGCACCGCCGCACCCGCCCCTCCCCGTCTCACTCCGTGGACAGCCTGTCCGCAATCCGGGGTTTCGCCCCGGATCGCGGCGGGATGGTCACCGGTGCGGCTGGAAGTGAGTCGTCCGCAACGGCGGTCGTCGGGTAGAAAGGTCGATTACACCCCTCACCCGGGGACCAGGGCGCGTGTGCGGCGCGCCCGGCGTCCGTACCTCCCTCCGGGCCGCGGCCATCCGCTCGCCCGGGAAGCGGACGCGGTGCCCGCCCGTTCCTCACCGCAGGGAGCGGTCACCCTCACCAGATACGAATAAGGGGTTCAACACAGTGGCAGCGGAGATCGTCAACCAGAAGGACGGGCTGGAGCCGGACGTCATCGACCCGGCCTTCGCCCTGCACCGGGGCGGCAAGATGGCCGTGCAGGCGACGGTGCCCGTGCGCGACGCGGACGACCTGTCCCTCGCCTACACGCCGGGCGTCGCGAAGGTCTGCAGCGCCATCGCCGAACAGCCCGAGCTCGTCGACGACTACACCTGGAAGTCACAGGTCGTCGCGGTGGTGACCGACGGCAGCGCCGTGCTCGGGCTGGGCGACATCGGCCCGAAGGCCTCCCTCCCGGTCATGGAGGGCAAAGCCATCCTCTTCAAGCAGTTCGGCGGCGTGGAAGCGGTGCCGATCGCGCTCGACACCCAGGACACCGACGAGATCGTCGACACGGTCGTCCGGCTCGCACCCTCGTTCGGCGGCGTCAACCTCGAGGACATCGCGGCACCGCGCTGCTTCGAGATCGAGACCCGCCTCAAGGAGAAGCTGGACATCCCCGTCTTCCACGACGACCAGCACGGCACGGCCATCGTCACCCTCGCGGCGCTGCGCAACGCCGCGAAGCTCAGTGGCCGCGCGCTGGGCCAGCTGCGCGCCGTCATCTCCGGCGCCGGCGCCGCAGGGGTCGCCATCGCGAAGATCCTCATCGAGGCGGGCATCGGCGACGTGGCGGTCTGCGACCGCAAGGGCGTCGTCTCCGCCGACCGCGAGGACCTCACCGCGGTCAAGCGCGAACTGGCCGGCTTCACCAACAAGGCCGGGCTCACCGGCTCCCTGGAGAACGCACTGGCCGGCGCCGACGTGTTCATCGGCGTCAGCGGCGGCACGGTGCCCGAGGAGGCGGTCGCCGCCATGGCCGAGGACGCGTTCGTCTTCGCCATGGCCAACCCCAACCCGGAGGTCCACCCGGACGTCGCCCGCAAGTACGCGTCCGTGGTCGCCACGGGGCGCAGCGACTACCCGAACCAGATCAACAACGTCCTCGCCTTCCCCGGCATCTTCGCCGGAGCGCTGCAGGTCCGCGCGACGGACATCACGGAAGGCATGAAGCTCGCCGCGGCCGAGGCGCTGGCCGCCGTCGTGGCCGACGAGCTGAGCCCCGACCGGGTGATCCCCTCCCCCTTCGACGAGCGTGTCGCCCCCGCGGTCACCTCGGCGGTGGCGGCGGCTGCCCGTGCGGAGGGCGTCGCCCGCCGCTGACCCCTCTCACGGGGGCTCCGCCCCCGTCCCCCTCAAGTGCCGGGCGGACCGATCGCGTCCGCCCGGCACTTGAGCGCCTTCGAGCAGGCTTCCAGCTCCTCCGGCGACGGAGGAGCCTTCCGCCCTCCCTCTGCGCTTGAGAAGTTCCGTTCACCGGCTTGTGAGAGGCCTTCCAGCCCCTCCGGCGGTTGCGGAGCAGGGGGCTCCGGGCGGAGGGGCCCCCGGGAAACGGGAAGGGGCGGGACCGGGCCACCCCCTCAGCGCAACCCGAGCACCAGCGCGTCCGTGGGCGAAGCCCACACCGCACGGGCCTCCGCGAAGCCGGCCTCGCGCAGGCCGGCCGCGTGCCACCCCGCGTCCTGGAACTCCTCGCTGTTGTGGTCGTGCCGCACCTCGGCCGGGTTCCCGAACAGGGCGAACCGCTCGGCGGCGACCTTTCCCAGTGCCGGGTCCTCGGCCAGCGCCGCCCACCAGCCGCCCCAGTCGAGCCGGCCCTCACCCGCGCGCTGCCGCCGCCGCGCCTCCTCGTAGGTGTGGACGGCGGCGTTGATCCGCGGCGTCGACTCGTCCGGCATGTGGTCGGCGTTCATGAAGACGCCGCCCTCCCGCACCAGTCCCGCGAGTTGCCCGTAGAGGGTACGTAGCGGTTCGGTGCGCATCCAGTGGAGCGCCGTCGCGGTCAGTACGGCGTCGAAGGGGCCCTCGTCGGTCAGCGCGCCGGTCCAGTCGGGGTCGCTCAGGTCGACCGTCAGGAACCGGGCCCGCGGGTCCTCGGCGAAGGTGCCGCGGGCGATGGTGAGCAGCGCGGGGTCGCGGTCGATGCCCACGGTCGAGGCCTGCGGCATCCGCTGGAGCAGCCGGTCCGAGATACTGCCCGTACCGCAGGCCAGGTCGAGCACCTTCGGTGCGGGGCCGACCAGGGCCTCGGTCATCTCCAGCATGACCCGGAACCGCTCCTCGCGGTCGGGCAGGTACTCCTCCTGCTGCCGGTCCCAACTGTGCTGCCAGGCCTGCCAGTCCGCCTCGGGCAGTGCGTGGGTCGCCATGACGCCCCCTCTGTCCTCTGTCGTAATACCCTCGTAGTGGATTCAGCTGTTACCGACCATAGAACGTCCGCCGTAAGGATCACAAGTGGAACTCAACTATTACTCGGATTTGGCCGTGCGGCTGGTCAACAGTGAGCAGCCGGAGCGCGGCGAGGACACCCTCACCTCCGTCGACGCGGTGCGTGAGCTCTTCGAGTCGAACAGCGCCATGTGGCGGCGCGCCACCGACGCCGACGTGGGCAGACTGCGCGCCGTCCGCACCCGGCTGCGCGCCGTCTTCGCCGCCGCCTCCGAGGGCGACGAAGTGCGCGCCGTCGACCTCCTCAACGCCCTGCTGATGGAGTTCCCGACGAGTCCGCAGATCTCCGGCCACGGCGACCTGGACAGCGAGGGGCGCCCTCGCTGGCACATGCACCTGGCCGAGCAGCCCGCGAACGCGACCGCCGCCTACGCGGCCACGGCCTGCATGGGGCTGGCCTTCCACCTCACCGATCTGGGTGTGGACCGACTGGGCATCTGTCAGGCCACCCCCTGCCGCAACGCCTACCTCGACACCTCCACCAACCGCTCCCGCCGCTACTGCTCGGACCGCTGCGCGACCCGCGCCAACGTGGCCGCCTACCGGGCGCGCAAGCGGCGCGAGAGCAGCCCGGAGAGCCCGCAGAGCCCGGAGAGCCCGGAGAACACGACCGGCGCTGCCGGAACGACCGGCACGACCGGCACGGCCGACGCGGCCGGCTAGTCCGGCACCGCCGGGGCATCTGCCCGCGCGACGGGCGGGCGCGGCCGCAGGGGGCCGGTCACCGGCCGTACCGCGGAGAAGAGCCAGCGCGCCACCGCCACGGGCGAGTGCGCCGCGCCGCGCGGAGGCCGCAGCCGTAGCCAGGCCCGTGCGATCACGAGGTCGTCCGGCACCGCGCCGAACTCGCGGCTGTCGTTCCGCACCAGCGGGTTGTCGCCCCTGACCCACCAGCCCCCCGAGCGCCGCTCGACCGCGCGCTTGACGATGAGCAGGTCGTGCTGGAAGGGGTGGCGGAGCACGACGACATCCCCGGGGCGCACGGGCGCACCGTAGGTGACCACCAGGTGGTCACCGGGCCGCAGCGTCGGACGCATCGAAGGGTTGTAGACCTCCGCGAGACCGATCCTCTTCAACGGCCCGCGCTGTGGCGTACCCTCCGGCATCTTCTCCGCCTCCGGTCGTCCCGGCCGCGCCACCGTGCCCGGCCCGATTACTCCAGCAGATCCAGTCTGCGACTGGACTTTTGTCCTAAGCCCGTGGGGGCACACGCGAAAAGGCTTCCCACACGGAGTAATCTCGCACGTGAGAAGACGATCACGAGGAAGGATGGCTTTTATGCTCTCCCGACTGTTCGCACCGAAGGTGCGGGTCAGCGCCCATTGTGACCTGCCGTGCGGCGTCTACGACCCCGCGCAGGCTCGGATCGAGGCCGAGTCCGTGAAGGCCATTCAGGAGAAGTACCAGGCCAACGACGACCCGCACTTCCGGGCCCGCGCCACCGTCATCAAGGAGGAGCGCGCGGAGCTGGCCAAGCACCACGTCTCGGTGCTGTGGAGCGACTACTTCAAGCCCCCGCACTTCGAGAAGTACCCGGAGCTCCACCAGCTGGTGAACGACACCCTCAAGGCGCTCAGCACGGCCAAGGGCTCCACCGACCCGGCCACCGGGCAGAAGGCGCTGGACTACATCGCCCAGATCGACAAGATCTTCTGGGAGACCAAGAAGGGCTGACCCCCTTCTGAGACATCCGGCCTGCGGTCTTCTACCGCAGTGTCCGACGATCCGCACCCGGTCCGCCGGACTCCCGCCACGGAGTCCGCGACGGACCGGGTGCGGTCGTTTTCCCCTGGCCACAGGCGCGCCCAGAGCCGCAGCGTGAGGACGGCGGGCGCGCGGCCGAGACGGCGAACCGAGCAGCTCACCGGCCCGGAGCACAGCTCAAGCCAGCAGCACCACCGCGGCAGCCGGACAGCCGGCCGGGGCGGGCAGGGCGAGCGAGACGGGCAGGACGGGCTTCGTGTCGACCATCTGCTGGCCCTGCGCCGAGGTACGCGGCACCGAGGCGTTCGCCGGGGCACAGTGGAGGCATGGACCGTGAGGACATCGACCCGCGTCACTTCGGTGACAAGTTGGCCTACAACAGGGCCGTGGTGATCGAGCAGCCGCAGCGCTGGCTCGCCGTCGCCGGACACGAAGCGCGGGACGACTCGGGAGGCATCGCCGCCGTGGGCGACATCCGCGGCCAGATCCGGGTGACGTTCCAGCGCCTGGGCGACACGCTGCACAAGGCCGGTTTCGCCCTCAGCGATCTCGTCCAGATCAGAATCTTCACCGTCGACATCGGCGCGGTGACTGCCAATTACGACGCCGTGCTCGACGTACTGGCCGAGGCGGATTGCCGTCCGACCAGCCTGCTGGCCGAGGTCAGGGCCCTGTCCGACCCGCGCATGCTCATCGAGATCGAAGGACTCGCCGCCCAGTAGGCCACGGAGGGCCGGGCCACAGGTGCCCCGGCCACCCGGACCCGCGAAGTCTCGCGGACGGTGGCCAGTTCGGCACTTGTCGGGGCACGGTCAAGGGTAGTTCGATGACCCGCAGCGAAATCCGCGCCTCACACGGGGGATGGGCCATGGTTTCCACCAAGCGCTTGGCGGCGACAGCACTGGTCACCGCGATATCGGCAGTGACACTGGCCGGTTGCGGAACCAAAGGAAAGATCATGGACTACGACGACGTGACTGTCTGGTCGTCCGCAGACCCCCGAGGCCGCAAACCGATCGGCACGCTGACCACGCTGTCGAAGGTGACCGTCAAGTGCGTCAAGCGCGGCCAAGTGGA
The DNA here is from genome assembly GCF_041028275.1 of Streptomyces sp. PU-14G. NCBI lineage: Bacteria > Bacillati > Actinomycetota > Actinomycetes > Kitasatosporales > Streptomycetaceae > Streptomyces > Streptomyces sp. PU-14G. The sequence goes on along the minus strand of NZ_JASKYT010000008.1, from coordinate 12,919 downwards.
CGCGAACGGCATGGGTTACGGCGACACTTACAAGATCGACTTTGATGGTGGCGCGGGGTACATCGACACAAACACCTCGATCCTGACCGACGACGGTGAGCTGTCCCCCAACAACGTGGACGAGTGCTGACCCACGATCGCCGTCAGCGGTTGCCTTCGCAGTCCGCGAGGGGAGCAGACACGCTCGGGATCGCGGTGTCGTTGCCTGCCCAGGCCACGGAAGCCGAGGTCCGCGCGGTGAACCGGACGCATCAGCCCGCGGCACGCAACGTCGCAGGTCGCCGAGGTGGCCGAGGTGGCCGAGGTGGCCGAGGGCCGGAAGAGAAGACGGGCTGAACCGCCCTCTTCCCCACGGGGCCCGCCTGCCCGTGCGGCCCGCAGGCCGCACGGCCGCATGACCGCATCCGGCCGCCGCCTCGGGACGTGGCGGACCCCGCGCCCGCCCCCGCTCGGGGACGTGGTGGACGTAGTGCGGTCTGCGCGTGTCCCGGAAACAACTCCGGCCCATTTGGCCGAAGTCGCTCGGAACCCTGTCCTCAGAGAGGATGATGGGACTTCCGGCGGCGCGTCCGCCGGGCGCACCACGGGGGCTTGGACGGCGATTCCCCGCTGGTGCGGGGGCCCGCCGCCGCGCCTATCGGCGGCGGGCCCGAGCGGCCCGGGGCACCGCGCGATCCCCCCTCGCGCCCCGGGCCGTGCCGGTGGGGAGGCCGTCCGGGTCAGCGGCTCGGGTCGAAGGGCGGGCCGGCGAGCCGGTCCTCGACCAGGTCGCGGGCCACCTGATGGAGGGCCCGCCGACGGGAGCGGGCATAGGCGCGCAGCGTGCGGAACGCCTCTTCGGGGGTGCTGTGCCGCCGCTCGGCGAGCATCCCCTTGGCCTGCTCGATGACGATCCGGCTGCTGAGCGCCTGCTGGAGCTCGTCGGCGCGGCGCAGCGCCGCCTGGTGCGCCAGGCCGAGGGCGCACGCCTCGGCGAGCGAGCCGAGCGCCGCGTGGGTCGCCGCGTCGAGCGGTTCTTCGTCGCACAGGTGCACGACGAGCACACCCGCTGGTTCTGGAGGCTGGTCGGTCGCGCTGCGGTGGTCGGGCCCGCATCCGACGCCCTCACCCGGGAGGGGGACGGCGAGCACCGCTCGCATGCCCGCCTCGCGCGCCACGGGGCCGTAGCGCGGCCACCGTGCGGTGCCTGCGCCGTCCAGCAGCAGCCACGGGACCGGAGCCCCGGTGCGCAGTGTGTCGGTGGCGGGGCCCTCCCCCAGTTCGTGCTCCGCCTGCCGGAGTACGGCGGCGTGGGCACCGCTGTGGCCGTGGGGCGCCGTGCCGGATGCCGGGCCGAACGGCGGGCCGGATGGCAGGGCGAGTGCCGCGGCATCCGCGAGGAGCGCGGCGGTCTCGCCCCGTCGGCCGTCGCTCGCCAGTCGGTGGCCCGCGCGGACCGCCAGCCCGGCCGGCAGCGGGTGGCAACCGCCGGGCGCACTCTGACGCGCGGCATCCGGTCCGCCTGGCGAAGGGCGCTCGTACGCGGCGTCCGACGCGCCTTGCGGAAGGACCTCGTGCGCGGCGTCCGGCGCGCCTCGCGCGTGGCGCTCGTGCGCGGTGTCCGGTGGGGTGTCGGGTGGGCTGTCCTGCGTGTCCACGGCCGGGGCCCGTGGCGTGTCGGCGCCGGGCGTCCGTGCGCCGGCCAGCTCCAGCAGGGCGACCGCCAGCTCGCGTTCGCGCACGGCGGCGTCGGCGTACGGCCGCGGAGGGGGCGTCGGCGCACCCGGGACCGCCTCGTGCGCGGCCGTCGCGCTGGACCTCGGCACAGACATCCTCACTCCGGTCCTGTTCCGCTTCCTCGCGCCCGTCCGCTCCCGGCGCTTCTCGGCCTTCCGCACGGGCCGGGAGGGGAACAGCGCGCGAACGGCACGGCTCAGAACAGCGCGCCCCCGTTCGTGGCGCAAGCGTCATCGGGCCCCGATGTCGCTTGGTGGCTATCCGCTTCGCGATGTGGGCTGCGGGGGCCGACCGTACGGGCCTAGCATCGAAGTTCCGGCCCGCGGCCCGAGCGAGGAGGTACGGGTGTCATGCACGACCCGGTGCGCCGCGTCAGGCTCAAGACCGCCGATCCGCAGGAGGCGGAGCACTTCCTGCGGCAGGCCTACGTGGACCACACACCGCGGCTGTCGGGCGACCGGGAGCGGTTCCGCTTCAACGCCTCGCTCACCCAGGCGGGCGCGGTCGGCGTGGAGCGGATCGCGCAGTCCATGGTGCTGGACGCGGAGACGGAGCCGCACCGCTGCGTGTACGTCGTCCAGGTGCTCGGCGGCAGGCTCGAGATGGCGGCCGGGCGGGCCGAGCTGCGCTCGGGCCCCGGCGACCTGCAGCTGTGCGACCCGTACGCGCCGACGCGGGTGAAGTGGGACAACGTGCGGCTCGGCATTGTCCGCATCGGGCTGCGGGAGGTCGAGCAGATCGCGGCGGAGAGCGAGGGCACCGGTGCGGCGCGGGGCCGGTTCGCGCTGAGCCGCCCCGTCTCGCCCGAGCGGGCCCGCTACTGGCAGGCGGTCGTGCGCCACGTCCACCACGACGTGCTGGCCAACCCGGAGGCCGTGGGCAGCCCGCTGGTACTGGCCGAGGCGACGCGGCTGCTGGCGACGGCCGCGCTGGCGACCTTCCCGCGCAGCGCCGCGGAGCGGTCCAGGCTGCCGGCGCCGGGCCGTCCCGCGCCCGCCGCGCTGCGCCGCGCCATGGACTACATCGACGCCAACGCGGCGCGTCCCATCGGGGTGCAGGACATCGCGCGGGCGGCCGGCACCAGCCCCCGCGCCCTGCAGCACGCTTTCGCGCGGCACTGCGAGACGACTCCGACCGACTATCTGCGCGGGATCAGGCTGGAGGCCGCGCACCGGGAGCTGAGAGCGGCCGACCCGGACTCCGGCGTGACGGTCGCGGGGGTGGCCGCACGCTGGGGGTTCGCCAAGGCGGGCAGGTTCGCGGGCCGTTACCGTGCCAGATACGGGGTCGCCCCCAGCCAGACCCTGCGCACATGAGCCGCACCCCGCGACGCGACGGGCCGAAGGAGAACGTCATGCCGCCCGAGTACGCCCGCACCGCCGCGCGGGAGTTCTCGACCACCGATCCGGAACGCGCACACGCCTTCCTGCGGCGCGCCTACGTCGAGAACGCCATGTACATCAAGGGCAGCCGGGACGGCTTCCGGATGAGACACACCTACGAGGAGGCGGGCCCGCTGTCGGTGGCCGTGCTGCAGCACACCATGGCTGTCGAACACGTCTCGCAACCGCTGGGACGCCTGCTGCTGGCGCGGGTGCTGGACGGGCACATCGAGCGACGCACCGGTGGTGAGACGGTGCGCGCCACGCGGGGTGACATCTTCCTCGTGGCGCGGCCCGAGGCGCCCTACACGGTCGCCTGGGAGAACGTCAGCCTCCAGTTGGTCAGCCTCGACCCGGCCGTGCTGGCGAGCGTCGCGGGCGGCGCCGCGGGCCCCGAGGCGCCCGGCGCTCCCGGCGCCGCCGCTCCCGGCGCCGCCGCTCCCGGCACCGACGCTCCCGGCACCGACGCTCCTGGCGCCGCGGGCGTGCGGTTCACCGGGTGCGGGCCCCTGTCGCCCGACGCGGCGCGCTACTGCTCGGGCGTGCTCGACCTGGTGACCGCGCAGGTGCTGCCCGGTGCCCGGTCCGCCTTCGAGCCGTTCGTGCTCGACAGCGCGGCACGGTCCCTGGGTGCCGCGCTGCTGACGACGTTCCCCAACACCGCGGTGACCCGCGACGCCGCGCCGGGCGCGGCCACCGACCCGACGGGTTCCGAGGCGGTCGTCCGGCGTGCCGTCGCCTTCATGGAGGCGCACGCGCACGAACCCCTCGGCCTCACGGAAGTGGCCCGGCAGGCCCGCACGACGCCCCGCACCCTCCAGCGCGCCTTCCGCACCCGGCTGGACACCAGCCCGAGCGCTCACCTGCGCCGCCTGCGGCTGGAGCGCGCCTATCAGGAGCTGACCGCGGCCGACCCGGCGCGCGGTGAGACCGTGACGGCCGTCGCCCACCGGTGGGGTTTCGGCCACCCCGGCCGCTTCGCCGCGGCATGCCGCGCGGCCTACGGACGTTCGCCTCGGGAGGTGCTGCACGCCTGAGTGCCCGCGGTCCCGCCCCGGCCCGCCCGCCTCCGCCACACGGGAGGCCACGGGCCCGGTGCGTCACCGCGGAGGMGTCAGGTCCACGGCGGGCGGGGCGAGGCGGGCGAAGGCGTCCTGACGCTGGGCCAGCCAGTGCGGGTACGGGGCGTGCCGAGCGCTCGCGCCGTCCAGTCTGGCGACCTGCTCGGGGGTGAGGCGCCAGCCCACGGCGCCCAGGTTCTGGCGCAGTTGTTCCTCGTCGCGGGCGCCGAGCACGACGCTGGCCACGGTGGGGCGGCGCAGCAGCCAGTTGAGCGCGACCTGGGCGACCGTGCGGCCGGTCTCCTCGGCGACCTCGTCGAGCGCGTCCACCACCCGGAAGAGCGCCTCGTCCTCGACCGGTGGTCCGAACCGGGCGGTCTCGTGCAGCCTGCTGCGCTCCGGCAGGGGTGCGCCCCGCCGGATCCTGCCCGTCAGCCGGCCCCAGCCCAGCGGGCTCCAGGCCATCCCCGCCACGCCCTGGTCGAGGCCCAGCGGCATCAGCTCGTACTCGTAGTCGCGGCCGATGAGCGAGTAGTAGACCTGGTGGGAGACGTAGCGCGGGTAGCCGTGCAGGTCGGCGACGGCGAGGGACTTCATCAGCTGCCAACCGGGGAAGTTGGAGGCCCCCACGTACCGGACCTTCCCCGAGCGGACCAGCTGGTCCAGGGTGGCGAGCACCTCGGCCACCGGCGTGCCCGCGTCGAAGGCGTGCAGCTGGAGCAGGTCGATGTGGTCGGTGCCCAGCCGCCGCAGCGCTTCGTCCACCCCGCGCAGCAGCCTGGAGCGTCCGCTGCCCCTTTCGCCGGGGCCCTCCCCCAGCGCGCCACCGATCTTGGTGGAGATCAGCACCCGGTCCCTGCGGCCCTTCACCGCGGCGCCCAGCACCTCCTCGCTGGCGCCCGCCGAGTAGGCGTCGGCGGTGTCGAACATGGTCACGCCGTGGTCCAGGCAGATGTCCACCAGGCGGCGAGCCTCGTCGGCACCGGTGGTGCCCATGGCCCCGAAGAGGGGGCCGCTCGCCCCGAAGGAGCCGGTGCCCAGTGTCAGTTCGGGCACGTGCAGCCCGGAAGCCCCCAGCCGTCGGTACTCCACAGGTCTCTCCCTCGCTCCGCCATGATCGCCCAGTTGTCCGGGCAACCGTCCTCCACCCGGCCCCAGTTGGGCAAGACTCCCGGAAAACCGCTGGTCCGCGCGGGGCGGGGCTGACAGGCTGCACGGCCATGAGCCTCGATCCCAGCCCGTCCGGCCCCCACTCCGGTGCGGCACCCGGCCCCGACGCGCCCTCCAGTCCCGACGCCGTCGGCCGCGTCGTCATCAGCACGCTCGCGGAGCGCCCCGAACTGACCGGGCGGCTGTACGAGATGGACGAGGACTGGCCCGAGTTCGTCGGAAACGACCCGGCCGCCAGCACACTCCTGACCTGGGTCCCCGAACTCTTCCCCGCCTCCTGCGTGGTGGCCACCGCGGGCGACCGCGTCATCGCCCGCGGTTTCAGCGTGCCGTTCGCCGCCGACGTGGACGGCAGGGAGGAGACGCCCGACGGCGGCTGGAGCCGCGTCCTGCGCTGGGCCTTCACCGACCGGTGGACGGGACGCCCCGTGACCGCGGCGAGCGCCCTGGAGATCACCATCGACACCGGCCACCTCGGCCGGGGGCTCTCCTACCGGATGCTGGCCGCGCTCCGGCAGACGGCCGCCCGGCAGGGCCTCCCGGCACTGCTGGCTCCGGTACGGCCGACCGCCAAGCACCTCCGGCCGCGCCTGCCCATGGCCGCGTACGTCCGGGAGCGGCGCGCCGACGGGCTGCCGACCGACCCGTGGCTGCGCGTCCACGTCCGGGCGGGCGGCACCGTGGAGTCGGTGGCGTCCGCCTCCATGACGGTGAGCGCCTCACTCGCCCGCTGGCGGGAGTGGACCGGGCTGCCCTTCGACCGGGACGGCGACGTCGAGGTCCCCGGCGCCCTGGTGCCCGTCCACTGCGACCTCGCCCACGACCACGCGGTCTACGTCGAACCCAACGTGTGGGTGCGCCACACCCTGTAGGTCAGCCCCCGCCGGGTTCCGGGCGGACAGGCCCGGGCGGCGGGGCGGGCGCGCCCGCGGGTCGGTCCGTGGCGTGGCGCAGCCGCCACAGCACCGTCGTCTCCGCCGCGCGGGCCGCGTGCAAGGGTGCTGCCGGGTCGGTCGCGCGGGCGTGCTCGGGCCGGGCCTCCAGCCGTCCCGCGACCCGGAGCCCGGCGTCCGTGATCCACTCCAGCAGCTGCTCGCGAGGGCGCAGCCCGAGGTGTTCGGCCAGGTCGGAGAGGATCAGCCAGCCCTCACCCCCCGGGGCGAGCCGCCCGCCGAGACCGGTGAGGAAACCGCGCAGCATGCGGCTGTCGGGGTCGTAGACCGCCTGCTCCAGCACGGAGGTGGGTTTGGCGGGCAGCCACGGCGGGTTGCACACGACGAGGTCCGCGCACCCCGCCCGGTCCGGCGGGAAGAGGTCGGCGCGCACGACCTCCACCGTCTCGCCGGCGCCCAGCCGCGCCACGTTCTCCCGCGCGCAGGCCAGCGCCTGTTCGCCCACGTCCGTGGCCGTCACCCGGCCGACACCGCGCCGGGCCAGCACGGCGGCGAGGACGCCCGTACCCGTCCCGACGTCGAACGCGGTGAGACCGCCCGGGTCGTCGCCCCGCGGCGCCACGCTCCCGCGGACGCCGGTCTGCGGCCCGGATCCGGCGCCCCCGGCGCGGGGCAGCGGGGCACGGGCGACCAGGTCGACGTACTCGCCGCGGACCGGTGAGAAGACGCCGTGACGCGGGTGGATCCGCGCGCCGCCCAGCGCCTCGATCGGCACCCCCTTGCGCCGCCACTCGTGCGCCCCGAGCACGCCCTGGAGTTCGCGGAGCGACACCAGTGTCAGCTCTCCGGCGGGGCCGGGCGCAGGGCCGTACGCCTCGACGCACGCCTCCCCCACCCGCGGTGCCCGGCGCAGCGGCACGGCCCAGGACCCGTCGGCTGCCGTCTCCAAGGGGACCAGCAGCATGCCCAGGACGCGGGCGCGGCGGCTGCGGGCCTGGCGGTAGAGGTGGAAGCTCTCGCGGGGCGTGGCCCCCTGTTTGGGCGGCTTGCGATCCACCCGGCGGCCGAGCGCGGCCAGCAGCTGGCGGGCGCCGTGGTAATCGCCGCGCCACAGCAGCGCGGTGCCCTCGCACACGAGTTTGTAGGCGAGGTCGGCAGCCATCCGGTCGTCGGCCGCGGCCACCCGGCGCGGCGCCCGGGCCCCGCTTCCGGAGCGCCACGCGGCCGTGCGCCACGCCCCGTCCTCGTCCCAGCCGACGGCCTCGGCGCCGCAGCCGACAGCCTCGGCGCCGCAGCCGACGGCCTCGGTCCGGCTTTCCGCGCCGGCCTCGCTTCGTGCGTTCACCGGGCAAACCCTAGCCGCGCCCACCGACAGCCCCGGCGCTGCGCCCACCGACAGTCCCGCCCCGCGCCGTCCTTGCCGGCGACGCCGGGGAGGCCGCCGGGCAGTCACGCGATCGTGTGAAATGCCGCCCCGGCACCCGGCGCCTCGTCCGACGCCTCGGGGAACCCGCCGATCACGGCATACGTTGAGCGGGATACCGGACGCACCGGACCGGCACGCCGCACACCACGGAGGCACGACCATGGCAGGCTTTCTCGACCGCGCCAAGGAGCAGGCCCAGCGGGGGCTCGCGCAGGGCAAGGAGAAGATGGAAGAGGTCCAGGCCCAGCGCACGGGCAACGACCTGCTGCGCCGTCTCGGAGCGGCTTACTACGCGGAGCAGCGCGGCACGGGCTCGGCCCAGGAGGTCCAGCAGGCCCTCGCCGCCGTCCAGGAGCACATCGCGCAGAACGGCGACGGCTTCCTCAAGAGCTGACGCCCGCGGGGCCCGGGTCCCGCGCCAGGACGGCGCCAGGTCGGCCCGCCCGGCGGCTCACCCGAAGCGCACGCGGTAGAGCATCAGCAGTGCGGCCGCCGTGTTCGCCGCGGGCACCTCGCCCGCGGCGATCAGTTCGGGTACCTCCTTGAGCGGGACCCACTCCCGCTTCTCGGACTCGAAGTCGTCCTCGGGCGGGCCGAGGTACTCGGCGCCGGACGACCAGTAGATGTGGTGCCGGGCGTCGGTCAGCCCGTTGGACGGTTCGACGGTCATCAGGTGGCGCAGCGTCCCGGGGCGCCAGCCCGTCTCCTCCACCATCTCGCGGGCGGCGGCCTGCACGAGGTCCTCGCCGTCCTCGACGACGCCCGCCGCCAGTTCCCACCCCCAACTGTCCGTGATGAAGCGGTGCCGCCACAGCAGCAGCACCTCGTTGCGCTCGTTGACGGCGGTGGCCATGGCGACGGGGCGCAGTCGGATCAGGTAGTGATCCAGGTGGCGCCCGTCGGGCAGTTCGACATCCGCCAGATTCACCCGAAGCCACTGGTTCTCGTACACAGTGTGTTCACCCAGGTTCTTCCATCGCACGTGACGTGCCCCCTTCCCGACGGAGGTTGGGCACATCCCAGCATGGCGCGCGCTCCCACTGACAGGGGCGCTCGGCGCGCCCGGTCTCAGAACGGCACGCTCAGCGAGTCCTCGATGAGCTTCGCGGCCTCGGCCGCCGAGGTCCCGGGGTGCTGTGCCAGGCGCTTCCTGACCCTGCGCATGCGCCCGCGCAGGCGCTGCGACTCGATGCCCTGCGCGGTGTCCACCATCTGGGCCGCGGTGGCTGCCGCGCGCTCCGGCTCCCCGGCGTGCAGGGCCACGTCGGTGAGGGTGGCGAGCCGGTTGACTCGGCCGCGGGCGTGCGCGGGCGCACGCGCGGCCTCCTGGGCGTAGCCGGCGGCGGCGGACAGCTCTCCCAGGAGGAGCAGCGCCTCGGCCAGCCGCACCTCGACCAGGCCCGGTTGGACGTAGCCGGTCTCCTCGGGTTCCTCCGCGGGCCGGATGCGCTGGGAGTAGGTCTCGGCACTGCGCATGCAGGTGTGGGCGCCGCGCCGGTCGCCGAGGCGTGCGTAGGCGCCGGCCTGCATCGCGTACAGATCCGTGGCGAGCGCGGGGCTGATGCGCGGGCCCAGAGAGCGCAGTACGGCCTCGGCGCAGGCGAGGGCGTGCCGGGTGTCGGAGAGGAAGAGGGCCTGGTTGACCAGGAGGGCGACGACGTAGCCGCCGAAGAGCCGGTCGCCCGAGGCCTTGCCCAGCCGCAGCGCCTGGTGGAAGTAGCGCTGTGCCAGGCCCTGCGCGTCGGCGTCGTAGGCGCAGATGCCGCTGATGGCGGCGAGCGATCCGGCGGCCCGGTAGAGCCGTCGCCCTGTCGCGTCGTCATAGCTGCCGCGCAGGAGGGGTGCGACCTCGCCGTTGAGGAAGCCGACGACGCGTGACCTGGTGGCGACGCCCCCGGCGTTGCGGTACAGGTGCTCGTAGTGGCCGCGGGCGGCGTGCAGCACGGTGACGTCCTCGCCGGTGACCTCCGGGCCGCCGGTGGTGCGGGAGACGTCGAGGTCGTCGGGCGGGTTCTCCCATTCCCACACCGGTGCGACGGCCGCGGCTCCGGTCAGCAGGGAGGGCCCTGGCCAGTCGCCGTGTACCTGGTCGGAGCGCCATAGGGAGGCGGCGCGTTCCACGAACCGGCCGAGTCCGGGCGTTTCGGGTCCTGCCGGGGCGCCGAGGGCGCGTCCTGCCGCGGCGACGTCCATTCCGATGTCACTGAGGGTGAGGGTTCTGCCGAGTTGGCGGCCGAGAACCTCGCAGATCAACTCGGGGACCCTGCCGCGTGGCCGCTGCCCCTTGAGCCAGCGCGCGACAGCCGTGTGATCGTAACGCAGGGTGATACCCGCGTGGTTGCCTAATCGGTTGACTCTCACCGCGAGTCCGGCCCGCGACATCCCTGACTGGGCAAGGAGTGCGTCCAGTTGACTGTTGGGCTCCATACCGCCCTCCGTCGTCCAACGTGTTGTTTCGCAGAGTAACGGACTTGCTTTCACACGGGGTGTGAAAGCAGCACGCGGCCGTGCGTCCCGCACATGCTCCCCACGCCGCGAGCGGTGCGCTTACCTGAAGACGTCCGCGTGCATGACAGCACAGACAGCACACGGAGAGCTACGGAAAAGCATCGTCGGATTCCGGAAATGAGGCAGAACGATGAACGACCCCATCCGGCTCGTCCTCGGGAGGGGCCATGTGTCCCTCTGACCCCGCACGTGTCACGGTGCATCCAGGACCCCGGTCCCGCGACCGCGCTCCCAACGGGGCGCTGCGCGCCCTGCTGGAGGAGACCGAGTGGACACAGGCGGCGTTCGCGCGTGCGCTGGCTCGTCTCGGCGCCGAGGTCGGCATCCACCTTCGGTACGACAGGACTTCAGTCGCCCACTGGCTGCGCGGCAGCCGCCCCGACCCACGGGTGCAGCACCTGATGGCGGAGGCGCTCTCCCGTCGCCTGGGACGCCGCGTCACCGTCGGGGAACTCGGCATGCGGCCCGGTGCCGCCGGCGCGCGGGGCGGGCGCACGGCAGGGGGAGCGCGCGCGGGCGGCGGTGCGGACGGCGACGACGAGGCGTCCGCACCCTCCGGGGCGGCCTGCCGGCCTCCCGCCACCGGGAACTCGGCGGCGCCCGCACACGCCTTCGCGCCCAGCGGCGCCGGTGACGCCGGGCATCCGGACAGCGCCAGAGCGCACCCCGTGGACGTCCGCCTCTTCGGCCTCGCCAGGCCCTCCCACCTCGCCGACCAACTCACCGCGCTGACGGCACCTGTGGTGCCGCCGCCCCGCGCGGACAGCCCTCCCCCCGCGCCGTACACACTGCGGCTGCTGACCGAAACGGTGCGCTCGCCCTCGCCCCGGCACGGCGAGGTGCCCGAGGACGCCCCGGGGGCGCCCGTTCCCGCCCCGCTGCCCGGCGCACGCAACACCTGCACCGCACGCGGCTCCCGCGCCACGAGCCGCACCGGGCCGGGCGAGGTGGCCTCCGTCCACGAGCACGCCAGGTTCTTCGCCCGCCAGGCCGACCGGCACGGCGGCGGCCACATCAGGACCTCACTGGCCGCGTTCCTCTCCGGACTGGTGAGCACGCTGCGCACCGGGGAAGAAGGGGTCCACCAGCGGGGCATGCAGGCGGGCGCGGCGCGGCTCAGCTTCCTGCTGGCCCGCGTCTACGCCGACGAGCAGCGGCACGGACTGGCCCAACGCGCCTTCCTCACCGCGGCCGAGCTCGCCGAGGAGGCCGCCGACCCGGACGGCGTCGCGCTGGCCCGGCGCGCCCTCAGCTCCCAGGCGCACCAGTTGGGCCACCCCCGCATCAGCCTCGCGCTCGCCGAAGCGGCGCTCGCGGCGGCGCCTGCCGACGCCGACCCGGCGACGCGTGCGTTCCTGTACGCGGGGCTGGCCGTCGCCGGCGCGGCCGACGGCGACCGGCGCCGGGCGCTGGAGGCGATGGGACGGGCGGAACGCCAGCTCGCCCGCGCCCCCGCCGACCTGACGACCGGACTGGAGAGCCCCAGCGGCGAACCGGTGGGCACGTACCGACACGCGGCGCTGCTCTACCAGTCCAGCCAGATGCGGGCCGCGCTGGGCGACCGCGACGGCGCGATCCGGGACCTGCGCGCCTCGCTGCGCGCCCGCCCCGCGGACGAGCTGCGCTCCCGCGCCCTGTGCCAGGCGGAGCTGGCCGAGCTGCTGCTGTCGCGAGGCCGCCTGGAGGAGGCCTGCACCGCCTGGAGCAGCTTCCTGGCGGAGTCGGCGCAGGTCAGCTCGGGCCGGGTGCGGGCCGCGCGGGCGCGTATCCCCGGGCTGCTGCGTCCGTACGGGCGCGATGCCGGGGTGCGCGCGCTCCTCGCACAGGCGAGCCCACCGACCGGTACCGGATGCTCGGGCTAGAAGCGGCCCGATACGGGGTATGAGCCCGAGGGACACAGTCGGCGCCGCGGTGCCCGGCACCGCACCGGCGCACGGCGGCACCACCCGTGACGTGAGAGAGCAGACGGGGGCGAGATGGCCACACCCCTCACCGCAGCCGCTTTCGTCCAGGCCCTCGAAAAGGAGGGCGTGACGGTCGAAGAGGTACGCGACTGGCGCAACCACAACCGCAACCGGCAGGGGCCGTGGGGCCCGGTGCACGGCATCATGATCCACCACACCGTCACCAGCGGTGCCGACGAGACGGTCGATCTGATCTACGACGGACGGCCGCAGCTGCCAGGGCCCCTCGCCCACGGCTGCGTCACCAAGGACGGCACCGTCCATCTGACCGGCCACGGCCGGGCCAACCACGCGGGCTCCGGCGATGACGACGTGCTCCGCGCCGTCATCGCCGAGCGGGCGACCCCCGCGCCGAACCAGCAGAACACCGACGGGAACCGGTACTTCTACGGTTTCGAGTGCGAGAACCTCGGCGACGGCAAGGACCCCTGGCCGGACGAGCAGCTGGACGCCATCGCGCGCGCGGCGGCGGCCCTGTGCCGCCACCACGGCTGGGGCGCCCGCTCGGTCATCGGCCACCTGGAGTGGACGGACCAGAAGGTCGATCCGCGCGGTTTCACCATGGACGAGCTGCGGGAGCGGATCGCCGCTCGGCTCAGGTGAGGCGCGCCGCCGGGCGGGCGGACGCGGGTTCCCCGGCCGGGCAGGCGGACGCGGGTTCCCCCGCCGGGCGGGCGGACGCGGGTTCCCCCGCCGGGCAGGCGGACGCGGGTTCCCCCGCCGGGCGGGCGGACGCGGGTTCCCCCGCCGGGCAGGCGGACGCGGGTTCCCCCGCCAGGCAGGCGGACGCGGGTTCCCC
>NZ_JASKYT010000799.1:0-320 GCF_041028275.1 Streptomyces sp. PU-14G | reverse complement strand
GGGCGAGGCGGGCGTTCAGGTGTGCGGCGAGCTGTCTGTACAAGCCCGCCGCGGCACGCAACGGCTTGGTGGCAACGCTGGCCATGTCGGCCGGTATGCCCCTTGTGGGGGGTGCGTATGCCGTTCCGGTCGCCGGTGCTGCGTGCGGGTGCCCGCCGAGGGAGGGCACGGGCGTCCGGGCGCCCGCCGAGGGAGGGCACCCGCGTCTGTCGGAGAGTCGGCCCCGCGCCGACACCCCGCGTCCGCGCCGGGGAGGGCACGCGCGTCCGCGGGGGAGGGCATGCGCGTCCGCGGGGGGCGCGCATGCCCTCCCCCGCGGA
>NZ_JASKYT010000798.1:0-383 GCF_041028275.1 Streptomyces sp. PU-14G | reverse complement strand
GCTCCCCGACGCCGCGGTCGTGACCACCCGCGCCCTGCCCCCCCCCCCCCCCCCCCCCCCCCCCCCCCCCCCCCCCCCCCCCCCCCCCCCCCCCCCCCCCCCCCCCCCCCCCCCCCCCCCCCCCCCCCCCCCCCCCCCCCCCCCCCCCCCCAGGACTGGAACACCCCACCCAGCCTGCGCCCCACACACAGGACTCAGCCCAGCGGGGGAGAGGAGCGATGACCAGCCAGCTGCCACCGCGAGAGACCGACCACTACACGCAGCTCCCCGACGCCGCGGTCGTGACCACCCGCGCCCTGCTGGCTGCCAGGGAGAACATCGCCGACACGATCGAGGCCAGAGCGATGATGTGCCTCCACGGCCCGGCCGGTGTCGGCAAGACC
>NZ_JASKYT010000797.1:0-549 GCF_041028275.1 Streptomyces sp. PU-14G | reverse complement strand
GGTGGGGGGCGGCTGCGTCGGCGGCTCGACCACGCGGAGCGGTGGAGGCGAGAGTGTCTGGCGACGGACGCGGTGGTGTTGGCGACGGGGTACGCGGAGCGTCCGGCGGATGGGTTGCTGGGGGCGCTGGAGACGTATCTGCGGCGGGATGCACGCCGAGCAGGGGGTGCGGGAGTGTCTGGCGACGGACGCGGTGGTGTTGGCGACGGGGTACGCGGAGCGTCCGGCGGATGGGTTGCTGGGGGCGCTGGAGACGTATCTGCGGCGGGATGGTGCGGGGCGTCCGCTGGTGGACGAGGAGTTCAGGTTGGTGCTGGACCCGGCGGTGACGGGTTCGGTGTTCGTGCAGAACGCGGAGCGGCACACGCACGGGGTGGGGGCTCCTGACCTGGGGCTGGCGCCCGTGATCCTGAACGCGTTGACGGGCCGGGAGTGCTATCCGCTGCCGCGGCGTACGGCGTTCACGACGTTCGGGCTGCGCGGTGGCCGTTCGGGGGCCGGCGCGGCGGGGCGGTCTGCCACAGTGGGCGTATGACTGAGATACCCGGT
>NZ_JASKYT010000796.1:0-335 GCF_041028275.1 Streptomyces sp. PU-14G | reverse complement strand
GGGGTCGCGGCGGCGGGAGCGGCACCGGCCGCACCGATGACGGCCAGCTTGGCGCCGACCTCAGCCGTCTCGTCCTCGCCCACGGCGATCTCCAGCAGGGTGCCGGAGGTCGGTGCCGGGATCTCGGTGTCGACCTTGTCGGTGGAGACCTCCAGCAGCGGCTCGTCGGCCTCGACCTCGTCGCCGACCTGCTTGAGCCACCGGGTGACGGTGCCCTCGGTGACGGACTCGCCCAGCGCGGGCAGCGTCACGTCGGTGCCCTCGGCGGAGCCGCCACCCGCCGGGGCGGCGGCGGGCTCGGGCTGGGCCGGAGCCTGGGCGGGCTCCTCCTGGGC
>NZ_JASKYT010000795.1:0-343 GCF_041028275.1 Streptomyces sp. PU-14G | reverse complement strand
CCGCCGTCCCTCCGCGCCCGAGCGTCCCCCCGCGTCCCGCCTTCTCGCTGTTCACGTCCGCCGCACCCACCGGCGGGCAGCACAGCACCCCGACCGAGCCGAACAGTGCCGCCGCCCCGACCGGCGGCGAACCTGACGAGCCCGGCGAGGCAGCCGCCCACACCGGCGGTGCCCAGGAGGAGACGGGTGGCGAGCCGGAAGCGGAGCCGACCCCGGAAGACGAGTCCAGCGAACAGATGCCACATCCCCGGGAGAACACCGAGGAGACGGAGGCGCAGCGGTCCGGGCACACGCCGGTGACCGCTGCTGGCGACCGCTCGCGCGCCCCCCRSCMSSCSGWCAC
>NZ_JASKYT010000794.1:0-499 GCF_041028275.1 Streptomyces sp. PU-14G | reverse complement strand
GACGGCGGGGTTCGGTGCGTTGGAGTACGTGGGGGGCAAGTACCGCTTCACGACCGATCCGCAGGGCCAGCTCACGGACTGGTGGGAGTACGAGGGCTTGTTCTTCCCCTACAAGCGGGTGATCGCGGCGGTCGGTTTCGACCGGGACGAGATGACGCTGGAGGGCATCACCCGCCGAGGCCCACGAGAAGGACGTCGCCCTGGCGTGCGTGCGCGCCTACAACGACTGGATGGTCGAGGAGTGGTGCGGCGACAGCGGCGGCCGGCTCATCCCGCTGTGCCTGATCCCGCTGTGGGACATCGACCTGGCCGTCGCCGAGATCCACCGCAACGCCGCCCGCGGAGTACGCGCCGTCACCTTCAGCGAGATCCCCACCCACCTGGGACTGCCCAGCATCCACACCGGCTACTGGGACCCCTTCTTCGCCGCCTGCCAGGAGACCGGAACGGTCGTCAACATGCACATCGGCTCCTCCTCCCAGATGCCCGCCGCCTCCCC
>NZ_JASKYT010000793.1:0-366 GCF_041028275.1 Streptomyces sp. PU-14G | reverse complement strand
GTCATCGGGGGAACGGCGTGAGCCGGGTGGCCGGGCCGAGCGGGATCGGCGGGATGGCCGAGCCGAGTGGGATCGGCGAGGTGAGCGGGCTGAGCGGACCGGTCGGCGGGTGCGGACATGGCTGGGGCCTTTCGAATCACCGTGCGGGACAGGGGGGTTGACGCGGCGGCGAGGGCGGTTTTCAATCCGGATTGCCCGATGAGGTATTTCGATTAGGAATACCTCTCTCACAGGTATCGGTCTCCACGGAAGCGAGCGTCCCAATGAGTGCGACATCCCCCGCGACGGCCGCCCAGAGCAGGTCCGAACCCCGGCACGGTGACGCGGCAGCGCCCGGCGGCCCCGCTGCCGGGCCCACCACCGGCC
>NZ_JASKYT010000792.1:0-372 GCF_041028275.1 Streptomyces sp. PU-14G | reverse complement strand
TCCTCATCCCACGGGGAGGCGAACCAGTCGATGCCGCGCTCGGCACAGTGCTCGCCGATGGCCCGGTAGTCGTCCTCGCCGAACTCCACACGGTGCCGGTAGTCGATGTAAGTCATCCGGCCCCACGGGGTGTCCCGCCCCCCCCCCCCCCCCCCCCCCCCCCCCCCCCCCCCCCCCCCCCCCCCCCCCCCCCCCCCCCCCCCCCCCCCCCCCCCCCCATGCCGATCTCCCCGGTCACGTAGACGGGGTGACCGGGCCCGACGGTCTTGGTTCCGAGGGCACGGGTACGGGGGCGGGCGCTGATGCCGGTGCTGTTCATGTTCACCATTTCCGGGGGTTTCTTTCTGGGATGGGTACAGAGGGGTCAGGGGG
>NZ_JASKYT010000791.1:0-359 GCF_041028275.1 Streptomyces sp. PU-14G | reverse complement strand
CACCCGATCCATCCGCCCCACCCGATCCATCTGCTCCATCTGCTTCATCCGCCCGTCCCGACGCCTCCGGCGAGCCGGCACAGGCTGCTGGCCCCGCAGCCGGGGGGTGCCTGATCGGCACCCGTGCGCGCTCGCACGTCACACCGTTCGCCAGCACACCCGTTCGCCCCCTCCCGGAATCCGGGGCCCCTGCACACCCGGCGCCACTCGTGCACCGGCGACCCCGCTTCGCTCCCGGCGCCTCCTGCACATCTGTCTTCCGGCCCGTCAGCTCATCCGGCACGCCCGCCGCCTCTCACGCGCTCTGCGGGCCGCACACGCCCGGGCCCCACACGTCGAAGCCCCGCCCACCCGGGCCC
>NZ_JASKYT010000790.1:0-362 GCF_041028275.1 Streptomyces sp. PU-14G | reverse complement strand
GGCCGGCGGTGCGGTCCGCTGGCCGGGGATGCGCGCGTTCGTGGTCTCTCCTGGGGCCCCCCCCCCCCCCCCCCCCCCCCCCCCCCCCCCCCCCCCCCCCCCCCCCCCCCCCCCCCCCCCCCGGGCAGGCGGGGTCCGCGCAGGTGCAGCGCGGTACGCCGTGCACCGTCTCCAGCCAGGTGCCGGGGAAGACGTCCCAGGCGCGCTCCTGCGTGTAGCGCAGGGCGTGTTCGAGGGGGGAGTCGGCCGGCGGTGCGGTCCGCTGGCCGGGGATGCGCGCGTTCGTGGTCTCTCCTGGGGTGCGTGTGCGGGTCTCTTCCACGACCATCACAACTTTTGGTCCGGTCGGGGGTTACGGGGGC
>NZ_JASKYT010000079.1:0-23913 GCF_041028275.1 Streptomyces sp. PU-14G | reverse complement strand
TCTCGACGGCGGACTCGGCCGGGTGCTCGCCGCGCTGCACCCCCAGGTCACGTGGCGGGACGGCACGCTGCGGATCGCGCGCCCGCCCCGGCACTCCCGTGTCCTGACGGGCGGCGAGGGGGTGACGCTGGTGCCGAGCGCGTTCGTGTGGCGCCCGCCCCGGCACTCCCGTGTCCTGACGGGCGGCGAGGGGGTGACGCTGGTGCCGAGCGCGTTCGTGTGGCCCGTGGTGGCGGCCGGTGCGTGGCATCGGGCACCTGTGGGCGCGGTCGCGCGGCCGTACTGACAGCGCTGGAGGAGCCCGCGTCCACGAGCGCGCTCGCTCTCCGGCTGCGGCCGGTGCGCCGGCCGGGCGGGCTCGGCCCTGCCGGCGTCTCGCGGGCGGGTCAGCCCTCGTCCAGGTACCGGTCCACGGTGGCGACCTTGGCGGTGAGCCCGTCGATGACGCCGGGACGGATGTCGGCCTTGAGGACGAGGGAGACGCGCGGCGCCCGCGCCTCGACCGCGGCGACGGCCCGGCGTACGACGTCCATGCACTCCTCCCACTCGCCCTCCAGCGAGGTGAACATGGCGTCCGTGCGGTGCGGCAGCCCCGACTCGCGGACGACCCGCACGGCGTCGGCCACGTACTCCCCCACGTCCTCGCCGACGCCGAGCGGAGTGACGGAGAAGGCGACGATCACGAGTTGACCGCGCTTCCGCCCGCGCTCACGGTGCCCGCCTGCTCCTTGCGGGCGCGGGCGGCGATGACGCCCGCCTTCTCCTCCTCGCGCAGCATCCTGTCCGCGAAGAAGCCGCCGGTCGGCAGCACGGAGAGGACGAAGTAGAGGGCGGCGCGCCCGAACGGCCACTTGATGCGGTTCCAGGCGTCGGCCCAGAAGAGGACGTACAGGATGAAGAGAATGCCGTGGACGGCGCCCATGACCGGAACGGCGTTGAAGTCCGTGGTCCGCTTCAGCACCGAGCAGACCAGCAGAAGGAGGAAGGAGACCCCCTCGGGCACCGAGGTGAGTCGCAGGCGGCGCAGCGCGGAGACCGACTTGGGCGGCAGGCCGCTAGGAGTTTCCAGTATGGCCACGGCAGGTCCTCAGATCGTTTGCGGGATCGGCGACGAGATCGCTTGTGAAGCCAAGCACAAGCTCTGCCATTGTGGCAGCACTGCCGACCGTCCCCGGCCTCAGGGTAGGTTCGAAAGCGTGGCTCAGTTCCGACTTCAGGGCACCAAGGTGCTGGCCGCCACGCTCGGCGGAGGCGGCGACACGGTCAAGGCGAAGAACGGCTCGATGGTCGCCTACGACGGCGAGATGACGTTCAAGAAGTTGAGCGGTGGCGGCGACGGCGTCCGCGGCATGGTCACGCGCCGGCTGACCGGCGAGCAGATGACCGTTATGGAGGTGAAGGGGCAGGGCACCTGCTACTTCGCCGACCGCGCCAGTGACCTCGGCCTCGTGCGGCTGGCGGGCGAGAAACTGCACGTCGAGGCCAGCAACCTGCTGTGCACGGACGGCGGCCTGCGCACCGGAACGACCTTCACGGGACTGCGCGGAGCCTCCCAGGGCAACGGCCTGTTCACCACCTCGGTCGAGGGCACCGGATGGGCGGCCCTCATGTCGGACGGGCCCGCGGTGCTGCTGCGCGTCACGCCCGGCAGCCCGCTCCAGGTCGACCCGGGCGCCTACGTCGCACACCAGGGCGACCTGCGGCAGAGCTTCCAGTCCGGTGTGAACTTCCGCACATTCATGGGCGAGGGCTCGGGCGAGTCGTTCCAGATCAGGTTCGAGGGGGACGGCGTGGTGTACGTGCAGCCCAGCGAGCGCAACACCCTGGGAGGGGACGTCTGATGCCGTTCCGAGAGCTGTCCAGCAAGCTCGTCGAGGCCCAGGTCGTACCCGGGCAGCGGCTGTTCAGCCAGCGCGGTGCCATGGTCGGCTACCGGGGCGAGGTCACCTTCACGCCCAACCTCCAGGGCGGCCAGGGCGGCGTGATGTCCATGATCGGGCGACGGGTGGCGGGCGAGGCGACCCCGCTGATGACCGTCGAGGGCAACGGCACGGTGATGTTCGGGCACGGCGGCCACCACGTCGAGGTGATCAACCTGGACGGCGACACCCTGTGCGTGGAGGCCGACCGGCTGCTCGCCTTCGACGGCAGCCTCCAGCAGGGCACCCTCTTCCTCGGCCGGGACGGCGGCGTACTGGGCATGGTGCGCGGCCAGGTGTCGGGCCAGGGCCTGTTCACCACGACGCTGACCGGCAGGGGCTCGGTGGCCGTGATGGCCCACGGCGGCATCCTCCAGCTCCCGCTGACCCCCGGCCACCCGGTGCACGTCGACCCGCAGGCCTACGTCGCCCACTTCGGCGACGTACGCAACAAACTGTCCTCGGCGCTGGGCTGGCGCGACATGGTGGGACGCGGCTCGGGCGAGGCCTTCCAGCTGGAACTGACCGGAAGCGGAGCCGTGTTCGTGCAGGCGAGTGAGGAGAAACTGTGACGTCACAGACACCGCACGGCTCCGCGCCGCAGGGCTACCAGGTGTTCGACGCGGCGACCCTGCCCGCGAACGACAACGTCAACCCGTACGCCTTCTCCGTCGACCTGGACGGGCAGTGGTTTTTGCAGAAGGGGAAGATGATCGCCTACTACGGGCAGATCGACTTCCACGGCATCGGCCACGGGCGGCTCGACCGGCTCGTCGCCTCCAGCTTCCACTCGCCGCTGCACGCCGCCGACTGGGTCGTCGCCGAGGGGCGCGGCAAGCTGCTGCTCGCCGACCGGGCCTTCAACATCAACTCCTTCGACCTGGAGAACGGCAACCTGACCGTCCGCTCCGGCAACCTGCTCGCCTTCGACCCCGCCCTCTCCCTGAAGCAGTCGATCATCCCCGGCTTCCTCACCCTGGTCGGAACGGGCACGTTCCTCGCCGCCTCCAACGGCGAGGTCCACTTCGTCGAGCCGCCGGTACGGGTGGACCCCCAGGCGCTCGTCGGCTGGGCGGACTGCCCCTCGCCCGCCCATCACTACGACCACCAGTACCTGAAGGGCGTCCTGGGCGGCGTGCGGGCCATGACGGGGCTGGGAGGCGCCTCCGGCGAGGAGCACCAGTTCGAGTTCGTCGGGGCGGGAACCGTACTGATCCAGTCGACCGAGACGCTGCTGGAGGACCGCTCCACCGGCCAGGTGCCGCAGCAGGCAGGGGTGCCGGGCGGCACCGGCGGCGGCAGCGGAGGCCCGGGCGGGTCCGGTGGCCAGCAGCTCCCCCAGCTTCCCGGCCAGCTGGGCGGGCTCCAGCGGCGGTTCGGCCTCTGACCGTCACCCGCCGCGCCCACACCGCCACGCGACAACGCTGCGACATCTTCACGCCACACCGCGTAAGCACTGGTGTACGACGCTCGGTAGAGTCTCAGAGCATGGACACCGACGACGGCACCCGCTGGCTCACCGAGGACGAGCAGCGCGCCTGGCGCACCCACCTGGACGCCAGCAGGCTCCTCAGCTATCAGCTCGAGCGCGACCTCCAGCCGTTCGGGCTGACCCTCAACGACTACGAGATCCTCGTCAACCTCTCGGAGTCGCCCGAGCACCGCATGCGCATGACCGACCTCGCCGCCGCCACCCTCCAGTCCAAGAGCCGGCTGTCCCACCAGGTCACCCGGATGGAGAAAGCGGAACTCGTACGGCGCGAGTCCTGCGAGTCCGACAAACGGGGTCTCTTCGCCGTCCTCACCGACCACGGCTGGAAGACCATGCGGCGCGTCGCGCCCCACCACGTCGCCTCCGTGCGGCGCCACTTCATCGACGGGGTGGCCCCGGCCGACCTCGCCCATCTGGAGCGCACCCTCCGACCGCTGACGGAGAAACTACGAGCCGGCCGGGGACGCGTGTAGCGCTCGGCCCCGCACTCGGACTCCGTCCGGTGCGGACCCCCGTTTCGCCGTTCGCCGGGTGCGGGGCCGGGCGCAGCCCTCAGCCACCGGCGGCGGGCAGCCGCAGCACGAACCGGGCTCCCCCCTCGGGCGGGCCGTCCACCTGCAGCGTGCCGCCGTGCCGCTCGGCGACGTCGCGGGCGATGGCCAGCCCCAGCCCGGCACCGCCCTCGTCCCGCGACCGCGCCGCGTCCAGGCGCACGAACCGCTCGAAGATCCGCTCCCGCTCGGCTTCGGGCACCCCCTCCCCGTCATCGCTGACGGCCAGCGCGAGGGTCTCGCCCTCCCGCCGCACCTCGACGGTGACCTGCCCGGCGGCGTGCCGCTGCCCGTTGTCCAGCAGGTTGCCCAGCACGCGTCCCAACTGAGCCGCTGAGCCGCGCACTTCCCCCTCGTCGAGCGAGGCGATCCGCAGCGGATGCGGGTCCCCCGTCCGCTGCCCCGCCTGCTCCCGCACCAACGCGGCCAGGGACACCCGCCCTTGGCCGGGCCGCTCACCCGCGTCCAGCCGGGCGAGCAGCAACAGGTCCGCGGCGAGAGCCTGGAGCCGTACGGTGTCCTCGACGGCGCCGTCCACATCGAGGAGTTCGGGGTGCGCCGCGGCGACCTCCAGCTGGGTGCGCAGCGAGGCGATGGGGCTGCGCAGCTCGTGGGAGGCGTCGGCGACGAACCGCCGCTGGCGCTCGACCGACCCCTCCAGCGCCGCCAGCGTCTCGTTGGTGGTGCGGGCGAGGCGGGCGACCTCGTCCCGCGCGTCGGGCTCCGGCACGCGGCGCGTCAGGTCGGTGCTGGCGGTGATGGCGCTCATCTCCTGCCTGATGCCCTCCACGGGCCGCAGCGCGCGCCGGGTGACGAGCCAGGTGACGCCGCCGACGACGACGAGCAGCACGGGCAGTCCGAACAGCATGGAGCGGGTCACCGTGGAGACGGCTTCCTGCTGGGCCCCGAGGGAGGCGCCGGCGTAGACGGTCACCGGGGTGCCGGCGCGGGTGCGGCCCTGGACGGCGGCGAGGCTGAACTCCTGCGACCCGGTGATGTCGTCCTTGTCGTAGGTGACCTCGCCGTCGTCGTCCACGGGGAAGGTGCGGGTCTCGTTCTCGCTGTCGGTGTCGACCTCGTCGCCGTCGCCTTCCCCGTCGCCGTCTCCCGAGTCGCGGTCTCCCGAGTCGCCGTCGGGCTTGTCCGCGCGGGCGAAGTCGGCCACGGGGCCGCGGCCCTTGAGCGGGTCGCTGGCGCCGAGCACCTTTCCGTCCGCGTCGACGATCTGCACGGGGTCGTCGCCGTCGAGCCCGTCGAGGTCCGGGATGCTCCCTGCGGGCGCGCCCGCGAGCTGCGCGGCCGTGCCGCGCGCGGCGTTCTCCGCGTTCAGGCGGGCGGTGTCGGCGAGTCCGCCCCGCAGCGTCGAGACGACGAAGAAGCCGGCTGCGACCAGCGCGAGCGCCACCACGAGCGTGGCGCCCAGCGCGGCCCGCAGGCGTACGGACGCCCTACGCATCGCGTCCTCCGCCGCCCCGGCGACCGCTGCCCGCGTCGCCCTGGAGCCGGTAGCCGGCGCCGCGCACGGTGGCGATCCAGCCGGCGCCCAGCTTCCGCCGCAGGGCGCTGACGTACACCTCGACGATGTTGACGTCGCCCTCGTAGGCGAAGTCCCAGACGTGTTCGAGGATCTCCGTCTTGGAGACGACCTCGCCCGAACGGGTGGCCAGGTATTCGAGCACGGCGAACTCCTTGGCCGTCAGCTCGACCTCGCGCTCGCCGACGGCCACCCGCTGGGCCGCCGGGTCGACGGTCAGTTCGCCGATCCGCAGCGCGACCCTGGCGCCCCGGGTACGGCGGCGCAGCAGCGCGCGGACCCTGGCCAGCAGCACGACGTAGGAGAACGGCTTGGTGAGGTAGTCGTCGGCGCCGGTGTCGAGGCCTTCGGCCTCGTCGTACTCGCCGTCCTTTGCGGTGAGCATCAGCACCGGCGTCTCGTCACCCGCGGCGCGCAGCGCCCCGCAGACGCGGTAGCCGTTCATGCCGGGGAGCATGATGTCGAGCACGATCAGGTCGTACTCGTTCTCGACGGCCATGTGCAGGCCCTCCGCGCCGTCGTGCACGACGTCCACGGCGAAGCCCTCGGCCGTCAGGCCCCCGGCGAGCGACCGGGCCAGTCGCCGCTCGTCCTCCACGATCAGCAGACGCATGCGCCCAGCCTGCCAAATCGCGGCTGAAGAGGGCTTCAGGTAGCTTCAGCTCACGTTCAGCAGCGGTCGGCCACCGTGGAGTCATCGAAAGCGAGAACAGCCAACGATCCGAGGAGTCGAACGTCATGAAGCGCAAGGTCATCATCGCAACCGTCACCGCGGCAGCGCTGGTCGGAGGAGGTACGGCGACCGCGTTCGGGGTCGCGGGCAGCGGCGGCGACAGCGCGGACGGCAAGCCGGCCTCCTCGTCGCAGTCGCACATCCGCTCGGTCGAACACGATGACGACCGTGGTGACGGTCACGACGACGACCGCGGCGACCACGACGACCGCGACGACGACGGCAAGGACGGCGACCGCGCCGACAAGGCCGAGGACAAGGGCGCCGCGGACGTCTCCTTCAGCCGCGCGGCCGAGTCCGTGCTCAAGGAGGTCCCCGGCAGCATCACCGAGCTGGAGCTGGACACCGACAACAACCAGCTCGTGTGGGAGGCCGACGTCCTCGGCAAGGACGACAAGTGGCACGAGGTGAAGATCGACGCCACCAAGGGCGACGTCGTCAAGAACCGGGTCGACACCCGCAAGGACGACGATCGCTCCGCCGCCCGTGCCGCCAAGCTCGACGCCGCCGAGGTCGGCAAGAAGGCCGCCGCCGCGAGCAAGGGCACCGTCACCTCCGTCAGCCTGGAGGACGACGCCGACGACGGCGCCGCCAAGGGCCGGTGGGAGGCCGAGACCGTCGACAAGCAGGGCACCGAGCACGAGCTCGTCCTCGACGGCACCTCCGGCAAGGTGCTCCACCACGAGAGCGAGCAGGGCGACGACGACTGACCCGCCGTTCCCGGGCCCGGAGACCTGGGCCCCGGGTCTCCGGTCTCCGGTCGGGCTGCCCCCGCCCGGCCGGAGGCCGGTCCGGTCACCCGGCCGGACGCGGGCGGGCGGGCGACATCCTGTCGCCCGCCCGCTCACCCGTTCGTGTGCCCGTCCGTGTGCCCATCTGTGTGCCCGTCCGGGCCGGTCGAGGGTGTCACCCTTCCGTGACGCCCTCGACCAGTTCGTCTGCGGCCGCGTACGGGTCCAGCGAACCGCCGGCCACCCGCGCGGCGAGCGCGTCCAGCCGCTTGCCGCCCCGCAACTCGCCCATGCGTTCCCGCAGCGTCGTCAGCGCGATGTTCTCGATCTCCTTCGCGGCCCGCGCGGCGCGGCGCTCGGCGAGCACCCCGCGCTCCTCCATCCAGCCGCGGTGCTTGTCCAGCGCCGCGACCGTCTCCTCCACGCCCTCCCTGCGCGCGGCCACCGCCTTGACCACCGGCGGTCGCCAGTCACCCGGACGACGGGCCTCGCCCAGGCCGAGCATGTGGTTGAGCTCGCGGACGGTCGCGTCCGCACCGTCCCGGTCGGCCTTGTTGACGACGTACACGTCGCCGATCTCCAGGATTCCGGCCTTCGCCGCCTGGATGCCGTCCCCCATGCCGGGGGCCAGCAGCACCACGCTGGTGTCGGCCTGCGCGGCGATCTCCACCTCCGACTGGCCGACGCCCACCGTCTCGACCAGGACGACGTCGCAGCCCGCCGCGTCCAGCACCCGGATCGCCTGCGGCGCGGCCCACGCCAGGCCCCCCAGATGGCCGCGGGTGGCCATGGAGCGGATGTAGACCCCCGGGTCGGAGGCGTGCTCCCCCATCCTGACCCGGTCCCCCAGCAGGGCTCCGCCCGAGAACGGCGAGGACGGGTCCACGGCCAGCACGCCCACGCGTCTGCCCTGGGCGCGGTAGGCGGTCACCAGCGCGGAGGTCGTCGTCGACTTGCCGACCCCCGGGGACCCGGTGAGACCGACCACGTACGCGTTGCCGCAGCGCGGGGCGAGAGCGGCCATGACCTCGCGGAGCTGCGGGGAGGCGCCCTCCACCAGGGAGATCAACCGCGCCACCGCGCGCGGCGCCCCCTCACGGGCCGCCGCCACCAACGCTGCGACATCCACCATTGCTCGTACAGCTCCGTTCCTGTGGCTGTGACCAGGCATTCTCCCCGGCCCCGACCTTCCCGGCCCTCCCGACCCGGAGGGAACCGGGTCACCCGGAAGGAACCGGGTCGGGAGGGTCGGGAGGTGCGGCGAGGGGACCTTCTTACGGCACGCAGACGAGCAGCGCGTCGCCCTGACCGCCGCCCCCGCACAGGGCCGCCGCCCCGAGACCGCCCCCGCGCCGCTTCAGCTCCAGCGCGAGATGCAGCACGATCCGCGCCCCGGACATCCCGATCGGGTGTCCCAGGGCGATGGCGCCGCCGTTCACGTTCACCTTTTCGGGGCCAACTCCCAGATCCTTCATCGACTGGTGCGCGACGGCCGCGAACGCCTCGTTGATCTCGATCAGGTCGAGGTCACCGACGGAGCGCCCCTCCTTCTTCAGCGCGTGCGCGATGGCGTTGGAGGGCTGCGACTGGAGCGAGTTGTCCGGGCCGGCCACGTTGCCGTGCGCGCCGATCTCGGCGATCCAGGAGACGCCCAGCTCCTCGGCCTTGGCCTTGCTCATCACGACGACGGCCGCGGCGCCGTCGGAGATCTGCGACGACGAACCCGCGGTGATCGTCCCGTCCTTGGCGAAGGCGGGCCGCAGCTTGCCCAGCGACTCGGCGGTCGAGTCGCCGCGGATGCCCTCGTCCTCGGAGACGAGCACCGCGTCGCCCTTCCGCTGCGGAACCTCCACCGGAGTGATCTCCGCCGCGAAGAGCCCGTCGCGCTGGGCCGCGGCGGCGCGCTGGTGGGAGCGGGCGGCGATCTCGTCCTGCACGTCCCGCGGGATGCCCAGGCGGGTGTTGTGCTTCTCGGTGGAGGCGCCCATGGCGATGTTCTCGAAGGAGTCGGTGAGCCCGTCGTGCGCCATGGAGTCGAGCACCTCGAGCGAGCCGTACTTGTAGCCCTCGCGCGACTTGGGCAGCAGGTGCGGCGCGTTCGTCATGGACTCCTGGCCGCCGGCGACGACGACGTCGAACTCACCCGCACGCACCAACTGGTCGGCCAGCGCGATCGCGTCGAGTCCGGAGAGGCAGACCTTGTTCACGGTCAGTGCCGGCACGTTCATGGGGATGCCCGCCTTGACCGCGGCCTGGCGCGCCGGGATCTGCCCGGCCCCGGCCTGCAGCACCTGGCCCATGATCACGTATTCGACCTGATCGCCGCCGATTCCGGCCCGCTCCAGCGCCGCCTTGATGGCGAAGCCGCCCAAGTCGGCACCGGAGAACGACTTCAGCGAGCCGAGCAACCGGCCCATGGGCGTACGGGCGCCCGCGACGATCACGGAGGTGGTGCTGCTGCTGGGAGTGGCAGTCATGAGGGTTCCCTTCCGGCGGGGAAGTTAACGAGGGTTACCACTCAAGATACTGAGCGGTACCTGTCCGGGTCACCGGTCGGTGAGTGTGACCGTGCGCACGTTGCGTAACCGGGTGAGGAGCGCTGCACTGTTGCCCATGCTGACGCGTATCGACCACATCGGAATCGCCTGCCGGGACCTGGAAGCCACCGTCGGCTTCTACTCCCGCACCTACGGCTTCGAGGTGTTCCACACCGAGGTGAACCAGGAACAGGGCGTCCGCGAGGCCATGCTGCGGATCAACGGAACGGACGACGGGGGCTCCTCCTACCTCCAACTCCTCGAACCCATCCGGGAGGACTCGGCGGTCGCCAAGTGGCTGGCCAAGAACGGCGAGGGCGTCCACCACATCGCCTTCGGCACCGCCGACGTGGACGGCGACTCCGAGGCGATCCGCGACAAGGGCGTCCGCGTCCTCTACGACGAGCCCCGCCGCGGCTCCATGGACTCCCGCATCACCTTCCTGCACCCCAAGGACTGCCACGGAGTGCTCACCGAACTGGTGACCTCGGCCGCATCCCAGCGCGAGCCGCGCTGACCAGGGTCGTCCCCGGAAAAGCACAGCCCGGACTGGTGACCTCGGCCACCCCGGCGACCAGGAGCGGTGAACCCCGCACAGGGGTCCGTACGGCGGGAAACCCCCGCCGCACCAACGGACCACTGACGTCCGCTTCCGGGCCCGGTAGAGTGGCCTGACGGCCGGGGCGGGCCCTCCCCACCCGACGAGGTCTCCGGGTTGGGGGCTCGGTCCACGTTCCGCCGACGATCTGACACCATTTCCGTCGGGACGTGTCATCAAGTCCGGGGAGAGGGTTCGGATCATCTCCACGACTACCAGGGGACGGATGGGACCGCGCAGTGCGGGGCTACGACCGCTACGAGGCTGACGACCACCTCTCGCAGTTCGAGGCCGAGATGGACCGGCTGAAGAAGGAGCGGGAGAGGGCCGTCGAGCATGCCGACGACCTCGGCTACCAGGTCGAAGTGCTGCGCGCCAAGCTGCACGAGGCGCGCCGCGCGCTGGCCACGCGCCCTGCGGGGTACGACAACCTCTCCCAGCAGGCCGAGCAGTTGCTCCGCAACGCCCAGCTCCAGGCCGACCAGATGCGCGCCGACGCGGAGCGGGAGCTGCGCGAGGCGCGGGCCCAGACCCAGCGGCTCCTGCAGGAGCAGGCCGAGGCGCAGGCCCGGCTGGAGTCCGAGCTGCACACCGAGGCCGTACGCCGCCGCCAGCAGCTCGATCAGGAGCTGTCCGAGCGCCGCGCCACGGTCGAGACGCACGTCAACGACAACATCGCCTGGGCCGAGCAGCTGCGCTCCCGCACCGAGCAGCAGGCCCGCCGGCTCATGGAGGAGACCAGGGCCGAGTCCGAGCAGTCGCTGTCGCGGGCCCGTGCCGAGGCCCAGCGGCTGACCGAGGAGGCGCGGCAGCGGCTGAGCTCCGAGGCGGAGAACGCCCGCAGCGAGGCCGAGTCGATCCTGCGCCGGGCCCGTGCCGACGCCGAGCGGCTGCTGAACGCCGCTTCCACGCAGGCCCAGGAGGCCACCGAGCACGCCGAGCAGCTGCGCACCTCCACCGCCAGCGAGGCGGAGAGCAGCCGGCGCGAGTCGGGCGAGCTGGTGCGGCGCGCCGAGGAGCAGCTGCGGCAGGCCGAGGAGGCCCTGCGCGAGGCCGACGAGAAGGCCTCGAACACGCTCCAGGAGGCCGAGGACGAGGCGGGCAAGCGACTCGCGGACGCCGAGTCGGAGAACGAGCAGCGCACCCGTACCGCGAAGGCGGAGGTGGCGCGGCTGGTGGGCCAGGCCACCAAGGACGCCGAGGCGATCAAGGCCGAGGCCGAGCAGGCGCGCGAGGACGCCAAGGCGGAGGGCGAGCGGCTGATCGCCGAGGCCCGCGAGAAGGCGCGGACCACCACGGCCGAGGAGTCGGCGAACCAGCTGGCGCAGGCGGCCCGTACCGCCGAGGACGTGCTGACCAAGGCGTCCGAGGAGGCCAAGGCCACGACGAAGACCGCCGCCGAGGAGGCCGAGCGGCTGCGCCGGGAGGCCGAGGAGGAGGCCGACCGGCTGCGGGCCGAGGCCCACGACGTGGCCGAGCAGCTCAAGGGCGCCGCGAAGGACGACACGAAGGACTACCGCGCCAAGACGGTCGAGCTCCAGGAGGAGGCGCGCAGGCTCCGGGGGGAGGCCGAGCAGCTGCGGGCCGAGGCCGTCGAGGAGGGCGAGAAGATCCGCGGCGAGGCCCGCCGCGACGCCGTCCAGCAGATCGAGGAGGCCGCCAACCGCGCCGAGGAGCTGCTGGGCAAGGCCAAGGCCGACGCGGAGGAGACCCGCACCGACGCCGCCACGGAGAGCGAGCGGGTGCGGACGGAGGCGATCGAGCGCGCCACGTCGCTGCGCAAGCAGGCCGAGGAGGCGCTGGAGCGGGCCCGCACGGAGGCCGAGGAGCTGAACTCGCTGGCCGAGGAGGCGGCGGAGCAGACCCGCTCCGAGGCGGACGAGGCGGCCCGCAAGACCCGCGAGGACGCCGAGGAGGCCGCCGCGCAGCGGAAGGCCGAGGCCGAGACGGAGCTGACCAGGCTCCGCGAGGAGGCCGAGGCGAAGCTAGCCGAGGCCGAGTCGGGGCTGACCGAGGCCCGCACGGAGGCGGAGCGGCTGCGCGACGAGGCCAGGGCGGAGACCGAGCGGCTGCGCACGGAGGCCGCGGAGCGCGTGCGCACCCTGCGCGAGCAGGCCGAGGAGGAGGCCGAGCGGCTGCGCACGGAGGCCGCCTCGGACGCGTCGCAGGCACGTGCGGAGGGCGAGTCGGTCGCCGTCCAGTTGCGCAGCGAGGCGACGGCGGAGGCCGAGCGGCTGCGCGAGGAGGCGCAGGCGACGGCCGACCGGGTGCGCGCGGAGGCCGACGCGGCGGCGGAGCGGACGAACGCGGAGGCCGCCGAGGCGCTGGGCGCCGCCCAGGAGGAGGCCGCCCGGCGTCGCCGCGAGGCCGAGGAGCTGCTGGCGGCGGCGCGCGAGGAGGCGCACCAGGAGCGCACACAGGCCCGCGAGCAGAGCGAGGAGCTGCTGGCGTCCGCCCGCAAGCGGGTATCCGAGGCGCAGGCGGAGGCCGAGCGGCTGACCGAGGAGGCCGAGCGCCGCGCGGCGGAGCTGGTGGCGTCGGCGGAGGAGACGGCTCAGCAGGTCAGGGACTCGGTCGCGGGGCTGCGCGAGGAGGCCGAGGAGGAGATCGCCGGGCTGCGGTCGGCCGCGGAGCACGCGGCGCAGACGGTGCGCAGGGAGGCCCAGGAGGAGGCGGACGCCGCCAGGGCGCTGGCGGAGCAGACCGTCTCGGACGCGGTGGCGGAGGCCGAGCGGACCCGCGCTGACGCGCAGCGCGTCAACGAAGAGGCCCGTACGGAGGCCGACCGCCTCCTGGACGAGGCCCGCGAGGAGGGCGCCAAGAAGCGCACCGAGGCCGCAGAGCAGGCCGACCAGCTCATGGCCAAGGCCCAGGAGGAGGCCGACCGCGTCCGCGAGGAGGCGGAGCGCGCGGGTCAGGAGACCCGCTCCGAGGCCCAGCGCTTCGACCAGGAGACCCGGGAGGCGGCGCAGCGCTTCGACCGGGAAACCCGGTCTGAGGCGCAGCAGTTCGACCAGGAGACGCGGTCCGCCGCCGAGCAGTACAGCACCCAGACCCGCACGGAGGCCGAGCAGTACAGCGCGCAGACCCGCACGGAGGCCGAGCAGTACCGGGACCGGACGCGCACGGAGGCCGAGCAGTTCGGCGAGCGGGTGCGGGCCGAGGCCGAGCAGGCCGGCGAGGAGACGCGGGCCGAGGCCGAGCGGGTCAGCGGTCTGCTGCGCGCGGAGGCCGAGCAGTTCGACCGTGAGACGCGCACCGAGGCCGAGCGGTACGACCGGGAGACCCGCGCGGCGGCGGAGCAGTACGACCAGGAGATGCGGGCGGCAGCACACCAGTTCGACCAGGACACCCGTGCCGCGGCCGAGCGGTACGCCGAGGAGATGCGCGCCGAGGCCGAACGGCTGCGCGACGAGGCACGGGAGGACGCCGCCGCCAAGCGCACGGAGGCGGCCGAGCAGGCCGACCAGCTCCTGGCCCAGGCCCAGGAGGAGGCGCTGCGCGCCCAGGCCACCGCCGAGGAGCAGGCGGACACCATGGTCGGCGCTGCCCGCGGCGAGTCGGAGCGGCTGGTCAACGAGGCCAGGGACGAGGGCCGCGAGCTGGTCGAGAAGGCACGCTCGGACGCCGACACGCTGCTGGAGGAGGCCCGCAGCGACTCGGGCGCCATTCGTGAGCGCGCCGAGGAGCTGCGCACCCGCATCGAGGCGGAGGTCGAGGAGCTGCACGAGCGGGCGCGCCGGGAGGCGGCCGAGGCGATGCAGGCGGCCGGGGAGCGCTGCGACAAGCTCGTCTCCGCCGCCGAGGAGCAGTTGGCCGAGGCGCGCGAGCAGGCCGAGCAGCTGCGCTCGGACGCCAACGCGGAGGCGGGCAAGGTGCGCATCGCCGCCGTGAAGAAGGCGGAGGGCCTGCTGAAGGAGGCCGAGCTCAAGCAGGCGGCGATGGAGCGCGAGGCCCGGCAGTTGCGCGAGGAGGCCGCCGAGGAGGCGCAGCGCACGGTCGAGGCCGGGCAGCACGAGCTGGACGTGCTGATGCGCCGTCAGGAGGACATCAACGCGGAGATCTCCCGCGTGCAGGACGTGTTGGAGGCGCTCGAGTCGTTCGAGACGCCGGGTGCCGCGTCGTCAGGCGGCAAGGACGGTGGCGACGCGGACGCGGAGTCGCATTCCGGTTCGGATTCCGGTTCGGGTTCCGGTTCGGGTTCGAGCGGCGGTTCGGGGACCGGTGGCGGCTCCGGACGCGGCTCGGGATCCGGTAAGAAGGGTGGGCGCGGCTCCGGCGCGAACGGTGGTGTGACAGCGGGCGTTGGCGCTGGTACAACTCGTTCGAATGGCAAGGGTTCGGAGGGTTAGCCACTCGAACGAGGGCACATTCTCCAGATCAAACGCGCATAAGCTCGATGACACGCCGCTTGGACCCCTAGGATTCCCTCTATCACTCCCCCCGTCTGATAACCCGTCTGACTCGACAGGAACCCCATGAGCGACACTTCCTCCCCCTACGGCTTCGAGCTCGTGCGGCGTGGCTACGACCGCGGACAGGTTGACGACCGCATCGCGAAGCTCGTCGCCGACCGTGACAGCGCCCTGGCCCGGATCACCTCTCTGGAAAAGCGCATCGAGGAGCTCCACCTCGAAACGCAGAACGCCCAGGCCCAGGTCAACGACGCGGAGCCGTCGTACGCCGGCCTCGGTGCCCGTGTCGAGAAGATCCTCCGCCTCGCCGAGGAGGAGGCCAAGGACCTGCGCGAGGAGGCCCGTCGCGCCGCCGAGCAGCACCGCGAACTCGCGGAGGGCGCGGCGCAGCAGGTACGCAACGACGCCGAGCAGTTCGCCGCCGAGCGCAAGCAGAAGGCGGAGGACGAGGGCGCCCGCATCGTCGAGAAGGCCAAGGGCGAGGCCACCACGCTGCGCAGCGACGCGGAGAAGGACGCCCAGTCCAAGCGCGAGGAAGCCGACTCGCTCTTCGAGGACACCCGCGCGAAGGCCGCCCAGGCGGCGGCCGACTTCGAGACCAACCTCGCCAAGCGGCGCGAGCAGTCCGAGCGCGACCTGGCCTCCCGTCAGGCGAAGGCGGAGAAGCGGCTCGCGGAGATCGAGCACCGTGCCGAGCAGCTGCGCCTGGAGGCCGAGAAGCTGCGCACGGACGCGGAGCGCCGCGCCCGTCAGACCGTCGAGACGGCGCAGCGTCAGGCCGAGGACATCGTCGCGGACGCCAACGCCAAGGCCGACCGGGTGCGCAGCGAGTCCGAGCGCGAGCTGGCCGCTCTCACCAACCGCCGCGACAGCATCAACGCGCAGCTGACCAACGTGCGCGAGATGCTGGCCACCCTCACCGGCGCGGCCGTGGCCGCCGGCGGGCAGGCGGGCGACGAGGCGGCGGACGAGGAGTCGGCGGGCCGCTCGGTGCCTGCCCAGCAGTCGCGCTGAGGCCGCACCGGCCCTGCCTCCCGGACACGCGACTCCCGGACACGCCAATCCCGGGGACGCGCTCCCGGACATGCGAAACGCCCCCACCGGACGGTGCGGGGCGTTTCGCGTGTGTGAATGATGTGCGGATAATGCGCACGAGTGGCGAGCGTGCCGAGGGCGCCGTAGCGTCGAAGAATGATCGAGCTGCGGGACCTGACCAAACGGTACGGGGACAAGACAGCCGTCGACGGTCTCAGCTTCACCGTACGGCCTGGTACGGTCACCGGCTTCCTGGGCCCGAACGGCGCGGGGAAGTCCACCACCATGCGGATGGTGCTGGGCCTCGACGCCCCCACCCGCGGTGACGTGCGCATCGAGGGCAAGCGCTACGGCGAGCTGAAGGAGCCGCTCAACAGCATCGGCGCGCTCTTGGAGGCCAAGGGCGTGCACGGCGGTCGCAGCGCCTACAACCACCTGCTGTGCATGGCGCAGTCCAACGGGATCCCCGAGCGCCGGGTCGGCGAGGTGCTGGAGATGGTGGGCCTGCACGACGTGGCACGCAAGCGGCCGAAGGGCTTCTCGCTCGGCATGGGGCAGCGCCTCGGCATCGCGAGTGCCCTGCTGGGTGACCCGCGCATCCTGATGTTCGACGAGCCCGTCAACGGCCTCGACCCGGAGGGCATCCACTGGATCCGCACCCTGATGCAGCATCTGGCCCGCGAGGGCAGGACGGTGTTCGTCTCCAGCCACCTGATGAGCGAGATGGCGCAGACCGCCGAACACCTGGTCGTCATCGGCCAGGGCAAGCTGCTGGCGGACACCTCGATGTCGCAGTTCATCGCGGAGAATTCCCGCACACACGTACGCGTCCGCACGCCCGAGCCCGAACGGCTGCTGGACGTCCTCACCACCGAGGGGCTGCGGCCCGCGGCCGGTGAGCAGGGCGCGCTGGACGTGGACGGCGGCGACGCGGCCAGGATCGGCGAACTCGCCGCGGCCCACCGCATCGTGCTGCACGAACTCAGCCCGCAACGGGCCTCGCTGGAGGAGGCGTTCATGCGGCTGACGGCACAGAGCGTCGAGTACCACGGGCACGCCCCGGGCGTCGGCGCCCAGGCTCCGCCGGAGGGCGCACAGGCCCCTCCCGGAACCCTCCCACCACCACCGCAGGGCCTCCAGGCCCCGCCAGGAGGGCAGCAGGCTCCACCGCCGGGAGGCCCACAGGCCCCACCGCCAGGAGGGCAGCAGGCTCCGCCCCCGGGAGGGCAGCCACCGTCGGCCTGGGGCGAGGACTGGCAGCGAAGGAGGCGCCGCTGATGAGCCACACCACGCGCGTCCTCAAGTCCGAGTGGACGAAGGTCCGCTCGGTCCACTCCACGATCTGGACCCTCGCCGCGGCGGTCGTCGTCTCCATCGGGCTCGGCGCGCTGATCTGCGCGGTGACCGCCTCCACCTTCGACGACATGTCGACCGTCGGCCGGCGCACGTTCGACGCCACCTACACCAGCTTCGCCGGCATGAGCCTCGGACAGCTGGCGATGATCGCCTTCGGCGTGCTCGTCGTCTCCGCCGAGTACAGCACCGGCATGATCCGCAACTCGCTGGCAGCCGTGCCGCAACGCGGCACGTTCCTGTGGTGCAAGGTGCTGGTCGCCGGGCCACTCGTGCTGGTCGTCGGCCTGATCACGAGCTTCTGCGCGTTCTTCCTCGGCCAGGCGCTCCTCGGCGAGCACGGGGTGGGCATCGGCGACCCCGGGGTGCTGCGCGCCGTGGTCGGCGGCGGCCTCTACATGGCGCTGATCGCCCTGTTCGCCGTCGGTATCACCTTCGTCCTGCGCAGCCCGCTGCTCGCGTTCGCCATCCTGATGCCATTCTTCTTCCTCGTCTCGAACATCCTCGGCTCGGTGGAGGCCACCAAGAAGGTCGGCCAGTACCTGCCCGACCAGGCCGGCACGACCGTCATGTCCGTGGTCCCCGAGACGCTGGACCGCCCCTACGGCCCCTGGGAAGGGCTCCTGATCATGGCTGCGTGGACGGCGGCCGCACTGATCGCCGGATTCATCGTCCTCAAGAAACGCGACGCCTGACCCTCGCTGACGGCCCAGGGGCCGCCTCATGGAACCGAACAGGCCTCTCGTAACCTCCTAGGCCATGTCCGGGGGCACGTGAGCCCCGAACTGCGTCCAGGGGCAAAGGATGATCGAGGCATACGGCCTGACGAAGCGCTACGGCGCCAAGACGGCCGTGTACAACCTGTCCTTCCAGGTACGGCCGGGGGCCGTCACCGGATTCCTGGGGCCGAACGGCTCAGGAAAATCGACCACCATGCGCATGATCCTGGGGCTGGACGCACCGACGTCCGGGCAGGTCACCGTGGGCGGGCACTCCTTCAGAGGACTCCCCAACGCCCCACGCCAGGTCGGCGCCCTGCTCGATGCCAAGGCCGTGCACGGCGGCCGCAGCGCGCGCAACCACCTGCTCTCCCTCGCGCAGCTGTCCGGCATCCCGGCACGCCGCGTCGACGAGGTGCTCGGCGTCGTCGGGCTGCAGGACGTCGGCAGGAAGCGGTCGAAGGGCTTCTCGCTCGGCATGGGACAGCGCCTCGGCATCGCCGCCGCGCTGCTCGGTGACCCGCAGGTGCTGCTGTTCGACGAGCCGGTCAACGGCCTGGACCCCGAGGGCATCCTGTGGGTCCGCAACCTGATGAAGCGCCTCGCGAGCGAGGGCCGCACCGTCTTCGTCTCCAGTCACCTGATGAGCGAGATGGCGCAGACCGCCGACCACCTCATCGTGATCGGTCGCGGGCAGTTGATGGCCGACATGTCCGTGACGGAGTTCATCGCGCGCAACTCCATCGGCTTCGCCCGCGTCCGCACGCCCGACAGCGAGCCGCAACAGCGCGAGAAACTGGTCTCCGCACTGCACGAGGCGGGCGGACAGACCCAGCCGGAAGAGGACGGTGCGCTCCGCGTCACCGGGCTCGCGCTGCCCCGCATCAGCGACGTCGCGCACGGCGCCGACGTGCGGCTGTGGGAACTCTCCCCCCACCAGGCCTCGCTGGAAGAGGCGTACATGCGGCTGACCCAGGGCTCCGTCGACTACCGCTCGACGGCCGACATGCGCACGGGCCTCCAGCAGCCGGCGGGTGCCCCCGCCATGGCGGGGGCACCCGCGATGGCAGGAGGAGCCGCCATGGCGGGCACCGCGGGCGCTCCCATGGCGGGCCCGGGCCAGGGACCGGCGGCGGACCCCGCAGCCCCGGCCATGCCCGGCGCCGCGCCGCGGCAGGCGGCCGTGCCCGGCATGGCCGCCGCACCGCAGATGCCGCCCGGGCAGCAGGCGGCACCGGCACCGGCACCGGCCCACGGGACGGCCGGGTTTGAGGGAGGGCCGCAGGGCGCCCCGCCGCCGGGTGCGCCCGGTGGCGGCACGCTGCAGATGCGCGCAGCGCGGCCCGGCACCAACCCGTACGCCGCCGACGTCCCGGCAGCGCCCACCGCTCCCCCGGCAGGCCCCGCGGCCCCCGGCACGGCGCCGGGCATGCCCGGCGGCGCCAAGAACGAAGGCGAGGACGCCCGATGAGCACCCAGCAGCACAACGGCCCCACGGCTCCCGCCCAGCCCGCGGCCGAGCACGCGCCCGCACACGCGGGGCTGGGCGCGCCCGCCGCCGCGGAGGCACACGCGCCCGCACCCGCCGGTGCGGGCGCCGGGCAGCAGCCCGGACAGGGGCACTGGCCGGGCGGCATCGCCCCCTACAGCTCCCCCATCCCGATGGCACGCACCAACCTCGGGCACGCGCTGGTCTCGGAGTGGACGAAGATCCGCACCGTCCGCTCCACGGTGTGGACGCTCGGTGTGATGTTCGCTCTCGTCGTCGGCATCGGTCTGCTGTCCGCCGTCGGGCTGAGCGGCGGCTACACCGGGATGCCGCTGCTCTCCAGCGGCCTGTTCGGGCTGATGCTCGGGCAGATCTGCGTGATCACGCTCGGCGTGCTGGTCGTCACCTCCGAGTACGGCACCGGCATGATCCGTACGACCCTCACCGCCTGCCCCCAGCGCGGCAGGGTCCTGCTGGCCAAGGCCACGGTCTTCTTCCTGCTGGCGTTCGTGATGACGACGCTCGCCTGCGCCCTCACCGCGCTGATCAACTCCGCGCTGCTGAGCGACCAGACGCTTCCCTCGTACGAGACCGGCAGCGACGTCGCCGACTCCTTCGAAGGAGGGAAGCTCGTCGCCTCCGGCAGCGAGTGGCTGGGCGCGACGGTGGGCGCGGGTCTGTACGTGGCGCTGCTGGGCCTGCTGTCGCTGGCGGTGGGCACGCTGCTGCGGCACTCCGCCGGCGCGATCACCACCATGATGGGCGTGGTGCTGCTGCCGCTGCTGATGGCGATTTTCATGGCGGGCGAGGCGCTGGAGGACGTGCGCGATTTCCTCATCGAGTACTCCCCGCTCAACGGGCTGGCTTCCCTCTACCGCATCCCGATGACCACCGACCAGGACGCCACGGGCTGGCCGCTGTTGGGCGGGCTCGCGGTCGTCACCCTGGTCGTCTTCGCGGCGGCGTACGCGCTGTTGAACAAGCGCGACGTGTAGGGGCTTCGCCCCACCCGGACACCGGTGCCCCCCTCAGTACCGGGGGGCGTTGCGGGACCGCTGGAGCCTGGCGCTCCGGCGGTCTCGTGCGTTCCAGCAGGCTCCGTGCCAGTGGCGCCGGTCGGCGACGTCACCGAGCAGGGGCCAGGCGACGACGTGCGGGACGCCGGGGGTGATCTCCTGGTCGCAACCTGGGCATCTGTAGCGCTTGAGCGCCGCGCCTCCGCTTATCCGGCGGACCGCCCACTCCTCCCCCCGCCAGTCCTCGGTGCGCTCCAGGCCGAAGCGCTCGCGGCCCTCGCGGTCCTCCTCGTCACGACGCGCCCCGGCGCCGGTGCGGGCGGCCTTTGCTGGCTTGGCGGCACCGCTGCGGGAGCGGTTTCGACGCGGGGACACGTGGGGCACCTCTGTGGGTCGGCGACGGTGGACGACGGCGGCCGACCGCCGCGCCGGGGCTGCACGCTTCAGCCGCGGGCCGGCGGTGGCCGTGTGCTTTCCAGCCTACGCACGCCGCGGGGCGGTCCCGCCGGTTGTCCACAGGCAAGCCCCGATTGCCGTTCATCACACGAACCCGATCTCAGGCCGTGCCTTTGGCACGTGTCACGCGTTAGTGCTGGATGAGGTGTCCGGTCGCGCGGAGACCCGGCCAGGACCGAGCCGTCGGTCCTGGCCCACGAAGGGCGGTGGGACATGCGAGTCGGAGCTTTCGTCCTGGGCGCACAGTTCCCGGGCCAGGGGCAGGGCGAGGCGTTGGACCGCGCGGTCAGGGCCGGCGAGGAAGCCGAAGCGGCGGGACTCGCCGACGTCTGGCTGGCCGAGCACCACTTCGTGTCCTACGGCGTATGCCCCTCGGCCGTGACCCTCGCGGCGCTGCTCCTGGGGCGCACACGGCGGATCGGCGTCGGAACGGCCGTCAGCGTGCTGCCCACCGCGCATCCGGTCGCCCTCGGCGAGCAGACGGCGCTGCTGCACCTGCTGTCCGACGGGCGCTTCACCCTCGGTGTGGGTCGCGGCGGCCCCTGGGTGGACCTGGAGGTGTTCGGCGGTGGGCTGCCGGCGTTCGAGGAAGGCTTTCCCGAGGCGCTCGACCTGCTGCTGCGGTGGCTGCGCGAGCCGCGGGTCTCGGCGGACGGCGAGCGGTACCGCTTCCGGGAGGTGCCGGTGGTGCCGCGTCCTGACTGCGCGATCGGCCCGCAGGACGGGGGCGGGGCCGCCGCGCCCGGCCTGGTCGTCGCCTGCACCTCGCCGGGGACGCTGCGGCTGGCCGCCACACGGCTGCTGCCCATGCTGCTGGGCATGCACTGCGGCGACGAGGAGAAGGCGGAGATGACGCGCATGTGGCGCCGCGAGGCACTCGCTGCGGGGCATGCGCACGAGGAGGTCGAGGCCGCCGCGGCCCGGCACGTCTCGGCCGGTGTCGTCCAGGTCGGGGACTCGCGCGGCGAGGCACGGGAGACGCTGCTCAAGGCCATGCCCGGCTGGCTGCGCGAGGGGCTGGGAGGGCACGTGACCGTCGACGGGCGGCCCCGCCGCATGCGCGATCCGCTGGGCTACACGGAGCTGCTGTGCGAGCTGCATCCGGTGGGCGCGCCCCGCATGTGCGCCGACCGGCTCGCGGCGAGCACCGAGCGCACCGGCATCAGTCGCTTCGCCCTGCTGGTGGAGGGCACGGGGGATCGCGACGGCACGGTGCGGAACATCCACCGGCTGGCCGACGAGGTGCTGCCCCTCGTCGCCTGAAGAGGGCGAGAGACCACCTCGCGGAACGGCCGGGAGGGCGAGAGACCACCTCGCGGAACGGCCGAAAAGCGCTGCAAGAGCCCGAAAGCCGTTGCGGCGGTGTCCACCACCGCCGCAACGGCGCACGCCCCGCCGGCCGCGTCGGCCACCTCGGCCGCCGGGGGCCGCGCTCAGCAGTCGCGCAGCTCCGGGGACTGGTTGAGCAGCTGCCCGCGCAGGGAGGTGAAGCGGGCGAGGCGCTCGTCCGCCGACGAGTCGAGGGGGAAGACCGCGACCCGGTGGCAGTTCTGGAACGCGAGCCGTACCCCGAAGTGGCGTTCCAGCGCGCCGCGTATCGCATCGCTCGCCAGCGCGCGGAGCAGCTGGCCGCGGTGCTGCTCGTCCGGCGGCGGCGTCTGGTTGTCGGCGAACTGACCGCCGTCCACCTTCAACTGCGCGACGAGCGAACTGACCATCTCCCACGCGTACGGGAGGGACGTGCGGACGCAGTCGACGAACGCCGCCTCATCCACCTCGCCACGCTCAGCCTGTTCCAACAGCGCAGGTGGGACGTCGAGCGACATGGGTTTCTCCTCTCGCGACCCGGCCCGTGGAGCCGGATCTCTTGGGGGTGAAAGGACATCACCGTGTAGTCGCGCAACCTCGGACGGCGACGCCCAGCCTTACCGTACGGCTCCTGGGGCGAATCAGCACGAGAATGGGAATACTCGCGCCACTGCCGAACACCTCATCCGGGGGCGAATCGCGCGCGGGAGGCGCCGTCAAGTAGCGTGACCGACCATGCGTCTCGTCATCGCCCGCTGCTCTGTCGACTACGCCGGCAGACTCACCGCGCACCTTCCGCCCGCGCCCAGACTCATCCTGATCAAGGCCGACGGATCGGTCTCCGTGCACGCGGACGACCGTGCCTACAAGCCGCTCAACTGGATGTCCCCGCCCTGCACCCTCAAGGAGGGGGAGGACCAGCGCTGGACGGTGGAGAACAAGGCCGGCGAGAAACTGATCATCACGATGGAGGAGATCCTGCACGACTCCTCGCACGAGTTGGGCGTCGACCCCGGGCTGATCAAGGATGGCGTGGAAGCGCACCTCCAGGAACTCCTCGCGGACCGCATGGAGACGCTGGGAGACGGATGGAGCCTGATCCGGCGCGAGTTCCCCACGGCCATCGGGCCCGTCGACATCCTGTGCCGGGACGGCGACGGGGCCACCGTCGCCATCGAGATCAAGCGCCGCGGTGAGATCGACGGCGTCGAACAGCTCACCCGCTACCTGGAGCTGCTCAACCGCGATCCGCATCTGTCGCCGGTCAAGGGCGTGTTCGCGGCGCAGGAGATCAAGCCGCAGGCCAGGGTGCTGGCCGCCGACCGCGGTATCGACTGCGTCACGCTCGACTACGACGCCCTGCGCGGCATCGAGGACGACAAACTCCGGCTGTTCTGACGCGTCCCGCGCCGCCCGTGCGGCGGGGGGCGGCGCGAGGAGGGGCCTCAGCCCTGGCCGAGGAGGGCCTCAGTCCTGCGCGAGGAGGGGCCTCAGCCCTGGCCGGGGCCGAGGATTCCGCGTCCGTACGCGGTGGCCACCGCTGCCGCGCGGTCGTTCACCCCGAGCTTGGCGTACAGGTGGGTGAGGTGGGTCTTGACGGTGGCCTCGCTGATGAACAGCAGCCGGGCGATCTCCCGGTTGGGCGTTCCCTTGGCCACCAGGGCGAGGACCTCGCGCTCGCGGGCGCTCA
Organism: Streptomyces sp. PU-14G; assembly: GCF_041028275.1. NCBI lineage: Bacteria > Bacillati > Actinomycetota > Actinomycetes > Kitasatosporales > Streptomycetaceae > Streptomyces > Streptomyces sp. PU-14G. The sequence goes on along the minus strand of NZ_JASKYT010000079.1, from coordinate 337 downwards.
GCGCGTTCCGCTCGGCCGCCGGGCGCGGATCCCGTACGCGGTCGACCAGACGCGAGGCGACAGCGGGTGACAGCACGGTCCGGCCGGCCGCCACGTCCCGTACGGCCGCGAACAGTTCCCGCGGCGGCGCGTCCTTGAGCAGGTAGCCGCTCGCCCCGGCCTCGATGGCCGGGAGGGTGTCCGCGTCGGTGTCGTAGGTGGTCAGGACGAGCACCTTGCACGGCAGCCCGCGCCGGACGATCGCGGCGATGGCCTCCACTCCCCCGCCGCCCGGCATCCGCAGGTCCATCAGCACCACGTCGGGACGCAGCTCGGCCGCCAGCCGCACCCCCTCCAC
>NZ_JASKYT010000789.1:0-378 GCF_041028275.1 Streptomyces sp. PU-14G | reverse complement strand
CTCTACCAGAGTGAGGAGTGCGCGGAGACGGCTGAGTTCGACACCTACCCGTCCGGCTCCTGGACGCCTGAGCTGCCCTACAAGGCTCGTGCGTTCAAGGTGTGGGAGCACTGAGATGCGCACCGCGCGGTGGACTCAGGCGTCGCCGCCGGCGGTGCCCGGGTCGGCCGACGCCACCTCGAGCAGGTCGTAGCGGTCGATCGCCTGCTTGAGGGCGGAGCGGTCCACCTTCCCCTCCCTGGCCAGCTCGGTCAGCACCCCGAGCACGATCGACCGCGCGTCGATGTGGAAGAAGCGCCGGGCAGCGCCACGGGTGTCGGCGAAGCCGAAGCCGTCCGCACCCAGCGACTGGTAGGTGCCGGGCACCCAGCGTGCGAT
>NZ_JASKYT010000788.1:0-717 GCF_041028275.1 Streptomyces sp. PU-14G | reverse complement strand
CCATGACAGCAGCAGAGAAGCATCAGGCAGGCCGTAACCCGGCCGGTGGCTGGGGGACAGCGGCCGGGCGCGTGGCCCCTGCGGGCGCGCGGGAAGGGCGCCCGGAACGGGCGCCCACGCGGGACGGGGCTCGGGGCGGCGGGCGCCCGCCGCCCCGAGCCCCGAAGCGGCGCCCCTGCGGGCCGGCGCCCCTGCGGGCCGGCGCCCCCGGGGCGCGGGGCGGCGGGCGCCCGCCGCCCCGAGCCCCGAAGCGGCGCCCCTGCGGGACGGCGCCCCTGCGGGACGGCGCCCCTGCGGGACGGCGCCCCTGCGGGACGGCGACGCTCTGGCGCTCCGGGACGGCGGTCCCCCGCAGCGGCGGTCCTCCGGAACGGCAGCCCTCCGGAACGGCAGGCCTCCGGGACGGCGGTCCGCCGCAGCGGCAGGCATCCGGAACGGTGGCGCTCTGGCGTTCCGGGGTGGCGGCTCCCGGAACGGCGGTCGTCGGGGCGGGGACGCGGGGGCGAACGTCGGGACGCGGCGCCTCGCGGGGGGCTACGCCGTGCGGGTGAATCCTCTTAGGGTGAAGAGTATTGGCCCGCGAGGAGGAGGAGCAGCGGTGAGTGACGAGAAGGTGCCAGGGCCGCGGTTGCGCGGTGTGATCGAGGGGATTCCCAGCTACAAGCCGCGGCGGCCGGCTCGCTCAACCGCTACCCCGACATGGGCTGCTCCGCGTAC
>NZ_JASKYT010000787.1:0-538 GCF_041028275.1 Streptomyces sp. PU-14G | reverse complement strand
GAAGGAGCGGCTGCGGGCGATACCGGACAAGGGGATCGGGTTCGGTCTGTTGCGGTATGTGAACGCGGAGACGGCCGAGGCGTTGGCCGGCCGCTCGACGGGGCAGATCGGTTTCAACTACCTCGGCCGTTTCACCGGCTCTGACCTGCCCGAACACCTACGCGGACTCGGCTTCCACCAGGCACCCGAAGCCGCCGACCTCGTCGCCACCCCGGACGCCGCGCTCCCGGCCATGGCGCCCCTGGACATCAACTCTCTCGTCACTGACAGCGGCGCGGGCGAGGAGTTGACCGCACAGTTCGCCTTCGCCGGTGGCGTGCTCTCACGCGAGGAGGTGGCGGAGCTGGGTGAGTTGTGGGTTGGGGCGTTGACGGGGCTGGTTCGGCATGTTGCTTCGGGGGAGGCGGGTGGTCTGACGCCTTCGGATGTGTCGTTGGTGGAGGTGTCTCAGGGGGAGATCGAGGCGTGGGAGCGTCGGTTTCCCGGGTTGGTGGATATTTGGCCGCAGTCCACGCTTCAGGCTGGTTTGCTTTTCCAC
>NZ_JASKYT010000786.1:0-583 GCF_041028275.1 Streptomyces sp. PU-14G | reverse complement strand
CCTGATGCGGTGTCTTTCAAGCCTTCGCCTGATGTTCCTCCTTTGACGCGGCCGCAGTTGGCCGAGGCTCGGCGTGTGCGGGCGGCCGAGTTGTTCGGTCAGGGACGTGCGAATGCTGAGATCGCGCGGATGCTGGGGGTCAGTGACGAGAGTGTGCGGCGCTGGAAACGGGCCTGGGAGAAGGGCGGCACCGATGCTCTGCGTCGGCGCCCGGCCACCGGGCGTCCGCCCAAGCTGGACGATGCCCAGGCCGAGCGGGTGCGCAGGGCGCTGGAGCAGGGCCGGCCGCAGTTGGCCGAGGCTCGGCGTGTGCGGGCGGCCGAGTTGTTCGGTCAGGGACGTGCGAATGCTGAGATCGCGCGGATGCTGGGGGTCAGTGACGAGAGTGTGCGGCGCTGGAAACGGGCCTGGGAGAAGGGCGGCACCGATGCTCTGCGTCGGCGCCCGGCCACCGGGCGTCCGCCCAAGCTGGACGATGCCCAGGCCGAGCGGGTGCGCAGGGCGCTGGAGCAGGGCGCCCAGGCGCATGGCTTCGAGGCTGATCTGTGGACTCTGGAACGGGTCGGCCTGGGCATCGTCCAGC
>NZ_JASKYT010000785.1:0-309 GCF_041028275.1 Streptomyces sp. PU-14G | reverse complement strand
CCCCGAGGACCTCTCCCTACGGAGCTCCCCGTCGGCTCCCCGAGGATCTCTCCCTACGGGGCTCCCGTCGGCTCGATGACGAGCCGGAGGAAGCGCGGCCGGTACAGCGCCACGTTCCGCTGAACGGCGCCCGTGTCGGGGCCCAGCACGTTCACGTCGTAGCTCAGCAGCAGGCCGCTGCCGTCATCCGCCCGTCCTGGCGCCAGCCGGTGACGCGCGCACCCGAGCAGCCCCGCGTCGCCTCGTCGCCGGGCACGGACAGCAACACACCGACCAGGACGAGGACCGCCACCAGCCCCGGCCCGAGGC
>NZ_JASKYT010000784.1:0-574 GCF_041028275.1 Streptomyces sp. PU-14G | reverse complement strand
CCACAGCACCCCGTTGATCACCTGCCGGTGATCCCGCCACGGCCGCCCACGACCATCCACACCAGGCAACAGCGGGGCTACCCGCTCCCACGCCGCATCCGTCAGCTCACCACGACCCACCACAAGATCAATTATCAGACAGGCCCTAGTACTGCAACGGTGCTTGTGGTGACTGGTGGCCAGGTTGGTCGTTGGCCTGTTCATGGGTGGGGATCTTGCTGATGTCAGGTTGTGGGCGGGTGAACTGGACGCTGTGCATGAGCGGTTCGTGCATCGTTTCAGCAGGTCGGAGCCGCGTGAGTCGGCACTGGCCTATATGCGGGGCCTRRKCSCTCCGCTGCAGCGGAAGAACGGCTGGACGCTGGCGGAGGAAGCGGGTCACGAAGGCCCGGACCGCATGCACCGGATGCTGAACCGGATCGAGCCCCCCCCCCCCCCCCCCCCCCCCCCCCCCCCCCCCCCCCCCCCCCCCCCCGCCGCCGGGCCGGCAKCGAGGACGGGGKCGCCTTCGAGACCAAGGTGGCCATGGCCAAGGCAATGGTCCGCCGCGCGGTCGGTGGCATAGGCGAGGAAG
>NZ_JASKYT010000783.1:0-773 GCF_041028275.1 Streptomyces sp. PU-14G | reverse complement strand
GCCTGATCCTGGACGGTGAGCCGGATCTGGAGGTCGTGGCCGAGGCCGGGGACGGGGCCGAGGCCCTCGCCGTGGCGCGCACCCAGGAGTTCGACCTCGCGGTGCTCGACGTCGCCATGCCCCGGATGACCGGGCTGCAGGCGGCGACCAGGTCGCGGTCGGCGACCGACTTGAGGACGTAGCCCGAGGCTCCGGCCTTCAGCGCCTGGAAGAAGTACTGCTCGTTGTCGTGCATCGTCAGCATCAGCGTCCGGACGCCCGGCTTGRGCGMSGRSRGCTCCCGCGGCCAGGGACGGTACGAGCACGAAGAACGTCCCGCCGAGCACGGGTCGGCCCGCCGACGGGCGCACCAGGTCGGTGACGGTCGCCATCCCGGCGGCCAGGGAGGCGCGGGAGTGGACGACGGCGCGGGGGCGGGAGGTGGTGCCCGAGGTGAAGACGATGACGGCGTCCGCGTCATGGTCGACCGCGTGGTCCACCGCGCGGGCAGGCGCGGCGAGAGCGTCCGTCTCCAGCGCGGGCGCGCATCCCGGCAGCCGGGGCCCGACCGTGGCGAGAGGGCCGCCGAGCCCGGCGAGGTCGGGGAGGGCGAGGCGGGCGCGGCGGGCCAGGGGGCCCCCCCCCCCCCCCCCCCCCCCCCCCCCCCCCCCCCCCCCCCCCCCCCCCCCCCCCCCCCCCCCCCCCCCCCCCCCCCCCCCCCCCCCCCCCCCCCCCCCCCCCCCCCCCCCCCCCCACCGCGCGGGCAGGCGCGGCGAGAGCGTCCGTCTCCAGCG
>NZ_JASKYT010000782.1:0-624 GCF_041028275.1 Streptomyces sp. PU-14G | reverse complement strand
GTGGAACAGCCCGTCGCCCCGCCGCAGTCTCGTTCCGCCGCGGCGGCGGCGCACCCCCCGCCGGGGTGTTCGGCGGTGCCGTGCGCCCGTTCGCAGGGGGTCCGGCAGGGGGCGTGGCGAGCCCTCTTCTGTCCGCCGCGACGGTGGCGCCGTGCGCCGCCGCCGCCGKCTCGBYCCSCCRCGGCGGCGGCGCACCCCCCGCCGGGGTGTTCGGCGGTGCCGTGCGCCCGTTCGCAGGGGGTCCGGCAGGGGGCGTGGCGAGCCCTCTTCTGTCCGCCGCGACGGTGGCGCACCCCCACCGGGGTGTTCGGCGGTGCCGTGCGACCGTCTGCCGGGGGTCCGGCAGGGGGCGTGGCGAGCCCTCTTCTGTCCGCCGCGACGGTGGCGTACCCCCGCCGGGGTGTTCGGCGGTGCCGTGCGACCGTCTGCCGGGGGCCTGGACAGGGGGCGGGGCGGAGCCCCCTCGTCCCGCCCCCTGTCCGCCGCGACGGTGGCGTACCCCCGCCGGGGTGTTCGGCGGTGCCGTGCGACCGTCTGCCGGGGGCCTGGACAGGGGGCGGGGCGGAGCCCCCTCGTCCCGCCGCGGCGGCGGCGTACCCCCGCCGGGGTGTCCGGCGGTGCCGT
>NZ_JASKYT010000781.1:0-503 GCF_041028275.1 Streptomyces sp. PU-14G | reverse complement strand
ACCCGGCAGAGGGCCGCCTCAGTTTCACGGAGATGTTCGACCTGCCCGTCGCAGTGGACCTGCGCACGGCGGCCCGAGCACTCGGAATCGGCGCGACGACCGCGTACCGGCTGATCCGCGAGCACGAGTTCCCCTGCCCCGTCCTCCGCATCGCCTGGACGTACGGGTCGACCGCCCGGACGGCCCGGACGGGCTGTGCACACCGCTGCGTTTCCGGGTGCGCCCGGAGCATCTGCGTCGACAGGGAATCTTCATCGACACCGACGACGGGTCGCAGGACCGTTCGACGGGCCACAGCCCCGGCCCCCCCCCCCCCCCCCCCCCCCCCCCCCCCCCCCCCCCCCCCCCCCCACGGCCCTGCCTCCTACGACGGACCGTTCGCCGCCGACGTGCGGCGCACGGTTCTCCACGGCTGCTCGGCAATCGGAGGGCAAAGGGATGCTCTCCTTCTTCGCCGAGCGGTTCGGCGGCCGACAGCCCGCGCGTGTTGGCCAGTTCGTGAA
>NZ_JASKYT010000780.1:0-640 GCF_041028275.1 Streptomyces sp. PU-14G | reverse complement strand
CGGTAAGTGGACTCGGGGCGGGAGCGACGAGTGCGGCGGGTGCGGCGAGTGGGATCGGTGCCGCCGGTGGGGCGCGGGAGCAGGGCGAGCCAAGTGAGCCGAGCGAACCGAGCGAACCGAGCGAGCCGAGGACGGCGTGATGGCCTGGGATCCTTACACCGACACCTACGCGACCCACGGTTACGCGGTGGGCGGCGCCGAAGCCTGGGCCTCCCCGCCGGGGGCCCGGCGCTCCCCGTCAGGGACCCGGCGCCCCGCGCCGGAAACGCAGCGCTCCGCGCCGGACAGGCGGCACCCCCCGCTCGGCGGCGGGCACCGACCGGCGGCGGGGCACGGGCCCGCGACCGCCGGGACCGGAACGGCCGCCGTCACGGCGCAGGGCACCATCCCCTACCCGCCGACCGCCCGCGCGACCGCCCGCGCGACCGGCCACGCCTTTCCGGGCCCGCCGCTTCCCGCACCCCCCCCCCCCCCCCCCCCCCCCCCCCCCCCCCCCCCCCCCCCCCCCCCCCCCCCCCCCCCCCCCCCCCCCCCCCCCCCCCCCCCCCCCCCCCCCCCCCCCCCCCCCCCCCCCCCCCCCCCCCCCCCCCCCCGCGACCGCCGGGACCGGAACGGCCGCCGTCACGGCGCAGGGCACCAT